>CAMPHP010000222.1 GCA_946885925.1 uncultured Litorilinea sp. | reverse complement strand
GTGTTATAAGGGCTAACGACTGTGGCGTAATCCTCAACACGCTGCGGCTTCCACCACCAGTCGCCCACTGTTCCCTTGGCATATTGCACAGTGGGGTCAGCTTGCAGGTAGGTGCCACCCACTTCAGCCATACAAACCCCATTGAGGCGGTTAAGGTAAACACTGGCAATGAGCGGGCGCTCATCCGCTTGCACAGCTTCACGTTCAACAATACTGGCTAACGTTACCAACTGGCGACCACTCAAACCACTGGCCCCACCTGACAATCCAGCTTGGCCGACCTTATCCTCAAAGTTGTTGAGGAACGGGGCAATGACCAGTTCCGGCGTACTGGCAAAGACCGGGAAACGGTACGTATCAGGAAAGAGATAGCCTTCAAGAGAGCCTTCTGGCGGCAGCTCACTCAAAAAGTCGTACTCTTCAAAAACAGAGAGTGTGCGCGGGGCGCGTACTGCTGCCAAGAAGCGATCCGATTCGATGACATTGTTTTCCGCCAGTCGTTCTGCAATCTCTTCGGCGCGGAAACCTTCGGGGATCGTAACCAAGACTTCCTCAAAGAGGGCAGTTTGCAGAGCCTCAGCAACTTGAGGAACGGTCATGTTGTCGGCCAACATAAAGTTGCCAGCTTCGATGCGTCGTTCCAGCCCTGTTACACGCCTGTAAAGATTGAAGAGGTCGGAATCAACGATAAAGCCCTCCTCTTGCAAGCGCATGGCAATAAAGCGAGCCGGTTCACCAGGCATGATGACACTGGGGCGCGGGCGTGGGTTCGTACCTGCCGTGATATTTAGCTCACTATCGCGCATCTTTAGATTGAAGGCCAAGATTTGGCGTTCGACATATTCAGGGGTCAGCGCGTTTTGTCTTGCCATTGGATCAATCAAACCACTGGTGGCTTTGGGTGCGCCCAAAAACTGTTCGGTTAGATGGGCGCTTGCGACAACCCACACACCAATCATCACTGCGCCCACCACTGCCAAAAAGCCGAGCCGTACCCGAGTGATGAGCAGGTGTTCGGTTTGTAGCAATTCTTGCCAAGTGTGCGCTGTTTGGTCGCGTTTGCCATAGCGGGCACGCACCATTGCACGCCGTTCTTGGACAGTCGATTTAATTGCCAACACTTACTCCTCGTTTCCGCCTATATATCTACTGAACATCTACTGATATATGTCTACTAATACATGTTTACTGATAGCTCTATGAGTCGTTGTCTGCGGGTGAACTCCGCGCAGGCAAGTTAATGACTTCCAGTACGGTTTGCTCTGCCGCTCCGCTTCGCTGCGCCGACAAAAAGCTTTGGAGGATGACCGCAGCGGCTATAGCATCTTCGCCAACATGACGCGGCCACTGGTGGGCTAGCTCATGGGCGGTAAAGCTACTCAAGCGTTCATCCCACAGAGCGATTGGCACGGGTTTGCCGAGCAAGGTACGCAGGGCTTGAGCAAGCCGCATGGCCCATTTGCGTGTTGTTTGCGCTTGCGGACCTGCTGTGCCATCCATGTTCAAGGGCAGGCCACAGACCACACCGTGAACTTCCTCGGCTTGAACAATCTGGCTCAGCCGCATAAAGTCATCACGACGGCTCTTGCGGGTGAGGGTGCTGTGGGGTCGCGCAGCCAGCCGTAGGGGATCGCAGACGGCAATGCCAATGCGTGCTAGCCCTACATCGAGCGCCAATAGCTTGCCTTGGGAGGGAAACTGGTCTGGATTAACCTGTCTCGAATCTCCCGGATCTTCTGTGTGCCCCTGAGAAGGCTGAGATGGTTCGTGACTCTCTCTGCTCACTGGCTTGCTACTCACTGGCTGCTAGACTCTCGTCATATTCAACACGCACCTGAATACGGCTGGGAAAGGTGGGTAATTTATCGCGCCACTCCGGGTCACGATAAATTTCGGGCGTGCGGGCCAACGTCCATTGCGACGTCACTGTGGAGATGGCTTGCTCTGGCGTCAACCCGGCAATGGCAGAACTGACCTCAGCAGGGTCGATGGGCACGAGATAATCCGCCATCGCGGTCATGGTAAATTGCACCTGACGACCGATGGCAACTGCACCCGGTTCGCGGCGTACAGCCACGCTATTGGTGACGAGACGGCCGCGCGGCGGCACATTCAACTGAAGCGCTGCCAGCATGGCTTCGTTGGTCTGCTCTTGGTTCAAGGCTGTTCCCTGTGCTGTAACACGCATCGTGACCGACAACTGGTCGCCTTCGTCGTCATTAAATTTGTCAAAGACAGGTGGAGAAGAGGGGACAGTCTGTACCGACTCAGGAGGCAGCCACTCGCCTGGTAGCAGCTCTTTTTGAAGTTGTTCGTAGGCGCGTGCCTCTAGATCTACCTGCACTTGGGCAAGCAGATTGTCTCGGTCGGCCTGTGTCACCACACGTACCAGTTGAGCACCGCCACCAGCCGTGCCGCTTGTGTTGATGACACGTACACGGAAGCGTAGTGCGCCGTTTACGGTGTTGATGGTGTTGGCGCGCACATTGCCTTCGATCCCTGGTTCTACCGCCTCGATAGGGACGGTGACGCGTGTGCCAACGCCGCCCCCCACTGCGGCGGGCGCGGTGGTGCGGAAGCTAACGGGCGTGCCGGTGCTCGTGCTGACAATTGTTCCCACGGGGATGTTGACTGAAGCCGAGCCGAGGTTATTGAAGTCTACATAGCCTGTGGCGCGATCACTGGCCTTTTGTTCGGAACCTGTGGTGGCAATTGTGCCAGAGGCTTCGATATTGGTTTCAATGAAGCGGGCGGGCAAAATGTTAGCCTCGAGATCAAAGGTTTCGACTGAGCCATCGGCAGTGAGCGGCACACTCACCGTCATTGCTGCGCGGCCAGGAACCACCGTGATGGTGGCTGCTGGTAGCACGTTGAGGACAAAGAAGCCTATGACCAGCACCAGGATTCCGCTCATGGCTGTATAGCCAACTAGCTGTAACCAATAGGGCAGCGGACGGCGGGAAGCTTCTTCGGCGCGGATGCGACGTTGACGGGTCTGGTGGTGGCTGGGGCGGGCGCTGCTTGCCACAATTTCAGCACGCCGCCAGGGAGGTGCTTCGGGCAAGCCCCGGTCGGGATGGGTTGGGTCCACCAGCGGTAATTCAGGGTGCATCTGCCACTTGCGACGCTGGGCATCGGCGGCTTCAGCAAAGACAGGGATGCCCAATGATCGGGCCAATTTGCGGGTAGATTCGTGGTTGGTAATAATTGCCAGATGGCGGCGCTGAATCTGAGCTTGGCGTTGGAGCAAACGCAATCTGGCAATATTGTCCAACTCGAACCAGTCTTCGGGCAAGACCAGTGCTACATGGGGTGTGCGACCTCGGGCCAATTGGCGACGAACTGCTTCGACATTGGCCTGGGACGAAACAGGAAGAATCTCGACCATAGTTATTTGTCTGGCAAGGGGCCGGTTAAGCTAACGCAAACCGAATGTCCGGCCCTCTTGCATACCCTAGAACCACACTTCGCATAAACCTTCCTCTGCACCGGAAATCCTCTGAGTGGCTCCAGGGAAGGCGATCATGACCGATCGTTATTTCACGTGTGCACGAACCCAATCAGTGACCGTTGCCAAGGCATCTTCCAACTTGGCAGCGTCCTTGCCGCCTGCCTGGGCCATGTCGGGACGCCCACCGCCACCGCCACCTATGACTTTAGCCGCTTCGCGCAACAAGTTCCCGGCGTGTATCCCTCGAGCGACAAGGTCGGGTGTCACAGCAGCCACCAACTGGGGTTTGTCGCCGACAACAGAACCGACAACCACCACAGCGCTCCCCAACTTGTCGCGCAGCCAATCGGTCATCTGGCGCAAGGTTTCGCTGTCTGCCCCGTCCAACGTTGCAGTCAATACGGTTACACCGTTGACATCTATCGCTTTGTCGAGCAAAGCTGCACCAGCTTGTAGTGCCAGTTTTTGGCGCAACTGGGCAACTTCCTTTTGCAACTGCTGATTTTGTGTAAGCAATTGTTGAACTGCTTTTTCAAGCTCATCGGGCTTAGTGTGGAGCAGATCCGCTAGCTTGTTAACCAACTGGAAGCGTTTTTCAGTAAGCTCTTCTGCTGCCCGTCCTGTAACGGCTTCAATGCGACGTATACCGGCGGCGACACTGCCCTGGCTAACGATGCGGAAGCTGCCAATCTCGGCAGTGCTGTCCACATGGATACCGCCACAGAGTTCCATGCTGATACCCTCATCCTCGCCAAAGCTCACCACACGCACTTCGTCGCCATACTTTTCACCAAAGAGTGCCATTGCCCCTTCTTCAACTGCACGGGCATGACTTGTCCAGCGCGTGTTGACCGGGTAATTCTCTAAGATAATAGCGTTGACGCGCCGTTCAATGGCTGCAAGTTCCTCATCGGTTAGGGGCTGATCGTGAGTAAAGTCGAAGCGTAGGCGGTGGGGTTCGACCAGTGAGCCTGCCTGGTGAACATGCTCTCCTAATTGTTCGCGCAAAACCGCATGGAGCACATGCGTCCCCGTATGATTACGCATGATGTCCCAGCGGCGTTCTGTGTCAATCGCCGCCAGGGCAGGGTCGCCCACCCGCACGGTACCGCTGGTGACTTTACCGATGTGAGTAATTAGACCGGGTACACGGCGGCGCGCGTCGTAGATCTCCACCGTCCAAACCGGCTGATCCACATTTTCGGGGAAGTAATAGATTTCGCCCGTGTCGCTGACCTGACCACCGCTTTCTACATAGAAAGGTGTCTCTGGCAAGACGATTTCAACGCGATCACCCACTTGCGCTTCACTCACGCTTTCGACAACGTTGCCGGTCCCATTTGTGCTGCCAGTGTCCACGATACGCAGGATGGCGGCAACCGTGGTATCTAGCTCGCTAAGGCTTTCGTAGATGCGCTGCACTACGCCTGCTTCACCAACGATGCCTTGACTCTGCAAGTTCCGCAGCACGTCAGCATAGACCTCTACGTCTTGCACCGACTTATCCTGGGCACTGGCTCGGCTCTTTTCCTTTTGCTCGGCCAAGGCCAAACGGAAGCCCGCTTCATCCACTGTAAAACCTGCGTCCGACGCGATATCGCGCGTGAGGTCGATGGGAAAGCCATAGGTATCCCACAAGTGGAACGCTTCCTCGCCGGAGATCACGGTGCTGCCCTCTGCTTTTAGCCGCTCCATCAACTCATCTAGAATCGCCAGGCCGGTGGAGAGGGTGCGCTGGAAGCGTTCTTCTTCGGCAGTGACGGTTTGTAAGATGAAGTCACGCTTCTTGGGCAGATCGGTATAGTGACTGCCCATTTGCTCGATGACGACATCAACGATTTGCGCCAAGAAGGGACCAGGGAAGCCCAAGAGCTTGCCAAAGCGGGCCGCGCGGCGCAAGATCATGCGCAAGACATAGCTGCGCCCTGCATTGCCTGGCAGGATGCCATCGGCAATTAGGAAGGCGACCGCACGGCTGTGGTCGGCAATGGCACGGTAGCGGGCCAGGTGGGTGCGGCGATGTTCGTCGTCTTCTTCCAGCAATTGCTGAATCCGATCCATAATCGGTGAGAAGGCGTCAGTATCGTAGTTGTTGTCCTTACCCTGGAGGATACTGGCGAGGCGTTCCAGCCCCATGCCTGTGTCCACGCTGGGCGCGGGCAGCGGCACCAATTCGCCAGTGGGTTTCTGGTCGAATTGCATAAAGACCAGATTCCAGATTTCCAGATATTCGTCGTCTCTATTGACACCTTCTGGTGTCTGCTGCTTCAAATCACCCCAGTAAAAGTGAATCTCGGAGCAGGGACCACAAGGGCCTGTGTCGCCCATTGCCCACCAGTTGTCTTTTTTGCCAAAGCGCAAAATGCGCTCGGGGGGCGCGCCTACCTCAATCCAGAGTTGTTCGGCCTCGTCGTCGTCTTCGTAGATGCTGAACCAAAGCCGCTCCAGGGGCAACTCCAGCTCGTTGATAAGTAGATCCCACGCATAGCAGATGGCATCACGCTTAAAGTAGTCACCAAATGAGAAATTGCCCAACATCTCAAAAAAGGTGTGGTGACGAGGGCTAGGGCCAACACTGTCCAGATC
>CAMPHP010000221.1 GCA_946885925.1 uncultured Litorilinea sp. | reverse complement strand
AACTGGTAGACTGCTGGGCTAAACCGCAAAGATCACATGAATCGTATCTAGGCGGGCATCGTTGCGATAGAAGACCTGAAGATTACCGTTGGCGGCTTGTACTGCTGTCGGTTGGCGCGGGCTTCCTGTGACCCATTGCAAGACATCGTCCGCCCCCGATTGGGTTATCCTCTGCGCCCGCAATACACTCGTGCCGGGGCTCAGTTCTGTAGCCCAGATCAACCAGACATTGTCCGTCTGGTCACGGACGACAGAAAATTCGACAAACGAAACGACCGGAATGTTCGTCACGGGTTGGTAAGCACCCCAGGCACCGGCTTCCCAACGCTTCGTCTGCACAGGCCATTCCGCGCCACCACTCCCCACTGTGTACAAATCCATCGTGGTGTTCGGTCCAGCAAGCAGGCCAACCCGATCCTGAGCGGTTCCCCCGGTAGCTGCCGTGACGATGGCTCCTGGCGTTACGCCAGTAAAGAGAGATGAGCGCACATCATTCACCTGACGCCAAACGACCATGACATTGCCATCGCTTGCCGTGGCTGCCGCTGGCCCGAAATTATTGGTACCTTGGGAGACGGTAATTTCATCCTCCCACACGCCGTTGAAAAAACGTCTGCTTAGAATTCGCCATTGACCGCTGATTCGACCGCTGTAGAAAAGCCAAATGGCCCCATCGGGTGTGCCGGTTGCGGTCATGCCTTCTTGCAGCGTTCCCGAGGGGGCAAATGCAGCCGCAGGCGCTGTCCAATTGCCACTGAACTGCCGCTGAAAGATGACCTGGCTTGTACCACCATCTTGGCCTATCCAGAGGAGCCATTGATCACCATTTGCATCCAGGTTGCTGACCGGAAAGTTGTGGGGACCGTTCTCTGTCTGAAAGATCTGCGGCCCTACCATCGCAGGACGCCCATCGCGCAGGATCGCATTGATTACATCGCGCAGCGGCATGGCAAGTTGGGGCAGGCCAGCATCACCCAACGTATAATCACTGCCAAATGCGTCCAAGGTGATCTGGTCAAAGGTGGTGCGTGCTGGCATCGTGATACCACGCCGCCGCAGATCAACAATATCGCTCGCCGTGATGATATCCTGCCCTGCCGTACGCAACACCCGCGCCAGGGCCAAATAGCGATGTCCCGTCGGCGTATTGTCGGGTGGCAGACCCTCTGCCTCCTCCACCACACGCACAGCCCACTCGCGCCGGATACGTCGTGCCGATTCAATGCCAATGCGGTTGTCAACAATGTCCTGATGGCCCTCCTGTGTGCTATTAATCTCCCGTTCCCAGACATCCAGGTAGTAGAGATCAAGGCGCGTGCCTGTCGCAGGGGTAGATGGCATTGTCACTTGGGGGACGCCTGCCTGGTTAGCCGCATTCGCATCGCTAAACTCTTGGGCAGAGAAAGCAATGTCCGCCGGATTGAGGACCTCCATACCATCTACCAGACAGCGCCCGCTGCCTTCTGGCGTGCCATCCCCTCCCATAATGGTGAGATCGTTGGGATCGCCAGAGGGTATCAGACGAAAACCGTTGTTGGCATTGGGTGCGCCGTCACCCACAAACCAACGCAGGAAACTACGCAGTTCATAACGGCGCAGATCCTCCAACTCATTGAGATCGGCATCCACCAGCGGAACACCTTGCTTGATGCGCACGCTGACATAGTGACGCGTCTTGGCGAACTCCTCAAAGGTATCTCTCGAATAGGGTTGGCCGTTCACACAAAACCTCCCGCCATCGCTATAAGGCAATGCAAGCTGTTACTACCAGCAAGTTATGGGCAGCAAAGTCATGGGTTGGCGTTCTCCGTTATCCAGACAAAACGCACTGGAACCGGACGAAACGACTCGACAAAGTTGCTCACCCGGTCGATCTGTGCGGCAATTTCCGCCTCTTCCTCTGCACCGGGGGTAAGATAGAGACCGACAGCACCACGCGCATACCAATCATCGTTACCGAAGGCGGCATCATAGGTATAATGGCTGCGATCCTCAAATGTCTGCAATTGGTCTAGCATTTCTTGATCACTGGTATCTACCGTACGTGAGTGATAGCTGCGTCCCCGGCGCTGCGAACGCCAGAAGAGGCGCAAGACACCTCCACCATCCACAAAAGCCGCTGGCTCCTTATTCGCCGTAATTTCTGCAACGACGGGGGACGGTTCACTCCACGCTGTACCATCGTGCGTCATGCTCAAAATCTGCCATTGCCCGTTGCGATTTGAGTGCCAAAAGAGCCAGATCAGACCATTGAAGAAGAGTGCAGACGGGGCTTCGTCTCGGTATTGCCCGTCTGTGATCTGCCGTGGCGGGCTCCAATCTGCGCCCAGCGCTTCGCCAGGAGACCAGGCACTACTGTCACGTACCTGCACAAATAGATTGCGGCGATCACCCAGATCCTCACTCCAAAAGAGCCAGAGACGCCCGGCTCCGTCCACGGTAACAGATGGTGTCTCATGGCGAGTTCCGGCACTTGTGACCCGTGTTGGCAAACTCCACTCGCCATCCCGATTCGCCCGCGCCCAAATATCGGTCGGGCCGCGCCGGTTGGACTGCCAAAAGAGCCAAACCGCGCCATTGGTACCCCGTACAGCTGCTGGGGAGCGATCATCAGCTGCGTGTTCGGTCAGACGGAAGGCAGCTTCTCCCGGAAATCCCTCGTATGCACGGGTATAGATCTCCCAGTTGCCATCGCGGTTGGAACTCCAAAAGAGCCACACCTGATCATCGACCAGCACAGCCGCAGGACTCTCATCCACATAGTCAAGTTCCGGCGCGTCATCTGGCGCACCGGCGCTTGCACGCTGGGGAGTCGCCCCGCCCCCGAGTCGTTGCAGCCAGAGTTCGCGCCGCCCTGACCTGTCCGCATGCCAAAAGAGCCAAGAAGTGCCATCCCCGTCAACCACGACAGCAGGGCGACCATCAAAGCCATCCGTGCGTGTGACAGATGCTAAATCGAGCCACTGCGTACCATCGTGACGGAGCGTCCAGATTTCCCAGAGGCGAATCCCCTCTGGCGCATTGGTCAAAAAGACATTGTGGACAAACTCCTTGATCCGGCACTCCCAGCCAGTCACCCGGTTGACCAAGGCGCAGAGATTGGGTCCAGTGCCAGTGGTGGAATAGATCTCCGGTGCAAAGCGGATATCCTGGCGTTGTGAGTAGGCATCTAGCGTCTGATCCGGCTCCCATCCGATCCAACGGGAGAGATGGGGTAGCAAATCAACCCGTGCCCTCTCCACATCATGGCGATCGCGCAGGGTTTCGGCAGTGCTACGAATCTGGTCAAGCGCTACACCAAAGATCTCCACATAGCGCCGCAGTTGCCCCTCCCCCTGTTGATCTGGAGCCGGTTCGTCATATTGTTGGTGCAGCGCAGGCAGTAGTCGATAGAGTTGCTCACTCAGCCCATAGTGTCCGGTGGCAACTGCAAATGCCCGCCACTCCAACTGGGTGCGATATGTACCGGGTTCACCCGCAACCGGTACAAAGAGCGCATAATAGTAATCCGTTTCAGGGGCCAATGCGCCATCCACTACGCTGACATAGCGATTCCAATCGCCACTATTCATATCAAAGGTCTCATTGAGGCTAATCTGTGCAATCAGGCTGCGCGTGGGATTCGCCACCTGCTCCGCCTCAATGGCAGCCTGATATAAAGCAGGCAGCGCGACCACGCGCAACTGCTCTCCCGTACGCACCGTCTGGAAGGTAGCGCGCACTGCGGTTGTGGTGCCCACCACATCGCCCGCGGTCATGAGGCGAGCATCCACCTGATCAAACTCGGCGCTCAACATCGCTTCGCCAGCAGGTGTCCAATCCACACGGTCGGATGTCACACCATCGGCATGGCCGGTCAAGATGACCAATTCACCCGCCAAAGTCTCTGCCCCACCACCTGGGGCGGCGAAGATCTCCAAGGTAGTCACCGCAGCCCACGGCGCTGTTGCAGCTTCAGTTCTACGTACCCGTGTCACCGCATTAATCGTTGTGGTCTGGATTTCACCCGAGGCAATATCATAGAGGTGGATAACGGCGCGCCGCGGTTGCGAGTCTGCTGCATCAACAAAGAAAAAGATTGCCTCAGCCTGACGCAGATCTTCCTCAGACCCCTGGTTGTGCACAAGGTAAAGCGTCTGCTCAATTACCATCCAGGGTGCATTGGGCGTGCGGAAAAGCTCATCAAGCGCAAGCACGAGGACACCATCATTGACCTCCTGCGGATAGGCCAAACGACGGCGCACCAAATGCCAGGCAGGTCGCCCACCCGGATCGACCCACAGCCAATTCAGGTTAATGCGCTCTCCATGCAGGTCGGAGGTAGCGTGAAAATCAGCTAACAAGGCGACCTCCCGTTACACGATCCAGTTGGATGCCGCGCGCATAGCCAGCAACAGGAATCTCGTTCCATCCAAATCGCAGCGTGCCATCCGGTGGCAGATCCAGGGGACCCGCTGTGCCCCCAGGCTCACTCTTGGTGAAGTGGGTAATATTGACACCACGCACGCCCTCGATTGCTTCAATGCTTTCATACACTTTGCTCAGGAAGAGCCGGTCTTCAAAGTTGACCGCGTCAAAGGCCAACAAGGCACGTACCGCCTCTTCTACCCGCTGCTGGATCTGTTCAGTAAAGAAAAAGGATTCAACCTCAAGTTGGCCCCTGATATAAACGCGGACATAGACAGGATCACGAATGTCAACAATCGAGGTCAAGATGCGCTTATCTTCGAAAAAGGCGCGCAAGTCCTCTTTGAGAGTATCACTGGGGATGCCGCCACCGGATGGTGCCACAAAGATATCGACGCGATTCCAACCGTCGGCGCGTGCTCTTGCCTTGCTAACGCCAAATTCCTGGGCCTGAATCTCATAATCCTCTGCGGTAACGGCGCGACCCATCGTGCGGAATGATTTCGGCCCGCGGCGTGCTGCTTCCTCCGTTGCTTCGGCGTCGGCTCCCCCACTGGCGGCGTGCTTGTTAAAGACGATCTCCAATCCTTCAATATCTGTAACGATCTTCGTGATCGTGTTGGGCGGCACATTCCCCTTCGTCCCACCACCGATGCGGTAATCAGCTATGATGTTGTTGCGTCCGCGGCGCGGAATTTTGCCATACTTGTTGTCGCCAAATTCGACAAAGGCTACATTGTTCTCGTCGCGGCGCACGCTATAGTGTGCATCTGTTGCGCTGCTATAGAGCAAGGTATCCACACGCTCCCACATGCGCGGGCCAACGCCTTCATCTACCGACACCACCAACGTTTCATCAATTAGGGGATTGCGTGCCAGGGCAAAACTCTGCCCCGCGCTGCCATCCGAGGAGCCGACAATTTCGCCGCTGATCGTGGCATCCACCTGAATGACCGGCAATGTCGAAAATTCTCTGTAAACCTCGCCATCGGTGTGGATGGTAGTGGGTAGTGATGCCGGATTCAGCGTGAGTGGGTCATGCACATATTGAAAATTGATCGGTTCAACTGTTGCCGCGGCAGTGGTCTGGAACTGCGCGCCGGTGTTAATCGTCACCAGACCCGCAGTATCAGGCGCAAAGAGCAATGTCAGGTCCGCAGAAGCTGAGATGGGTGGGCGCATCTCATATCCCAACAGCCGCAGCAAGTTGAGCACGCTGCGCCGTTCCACTGCTGTATCCAAATAACTTTCGTTGGCAATCCGATCTTGGTAATAGAAAAGCTGGTCGCCCATAAAGGCAAAGAGCTCGAGCAGCACAATGCCCAGGTCGTTGGGTGAGTGATCGGTCCAGGCTGGCAGTTTTTCCCTAGCCAACTGCAACATGGCGTCACGCAGTGAGACATAATCTTTATTGGTATAGTCGATTTGAGGTCGGCCATTATTCCCCATAATTTAGATGCCCCCCAGGCCAATCGGCACAGATACGCTTTGTAGCTGCTGGGTTGCGCGAATGATGTAGCGCAGATGGGCGATGAGAGAACCTTGCTGCTGTGTCACCACCACATCTTGCACCAGCACTCGCGGCTCGAACTGAGTAACCGACTTGCCGATCTGATGTTGCACAATGGCGC
>CAMPHP010000220.1 GCA_946885925.1 uncultured Litorilinea sp. | reverse complement strand
ACCAGCAGATGAGCCACATCCGCTAGAGCAAGCCAAAGTGACTGAGCCAGAATGACCAACGGGAATTAGGGTCACGCACTATACCGGCGTGTTAGTGTACGCTAGGCGTCAATAGGCCGTAGGTAAGTTGCATGCAATTGAACCGTTTACCTTCCGCCCGATCCAGCATGCGCACATACGCCCTTTTTTTGCCTACCCGTACAGCAAAATAAACGAGTATCTGTTATGAACCCTATCAGCTACATCTGCAATCGCGCGACTCCTAGACGGTGTGGTCTGTGCTCGACCTGATTGCTAGTAACCTTTGGTACGTGAGCCTCATTCGTCTGATCGATGTACAGACTCTGGTGCCTTATTGGGGCGCTAGTGCCACCCTGAATGGCGGGCGTTCCCTCACAGTCACCGGATCAATGCCTGACGCCACGCTTGCTGCACTGGCAATGCAGGCTCTTGTGGATTCAAGCTTTCATGCTCCTTTCACCTCTCCCGTAGTTGATCTACTGGCGATTGACCTGCTTCGCCTATTACTAATGCGCCCCAGACAGGTAACCGTCTCTGATTCCGAAAAGGTCGATCCGATTTGGAGTGCTACAGCTTGGTTACGCGGGCAGCGAGTCGTGAATGCTGCAGGTCGATTGCCAGATGAAGCACTACATAACCTAGTCACCGTGGCTCCCCGTCACCTGCTGCAATGAAGAAAAGTTGAATGGTTACGCACTCCACTGTGCCAACACTTGATCGATCCATCCATAGCGCGTTCATACACAAGAGCCATCATCCTCATTATGCAAGAATCGCAACGCACACCAGCCCGAAGTTGGCAAGTGCTTCTGATCGGTGGTGCTTCCGGCAGTGGCAAAACGTCAGTGAGCTACCGGCTTGCCCACCATTTTGGCATCGGCATCACCGAAGCAGATGATATTCACTGTGCGTTGGTGCGGATGACCACGCCGGAACAGCAACCCGCTTTACACTACTGGCAGACCCACCCCGAAGCGCAGCAATGGCCTGCTGAAGAGATTCTCCAACTCTTTCTTGCCTCTTGCCATGCGTTGGCCCCTGCCCTTGAAGCTGTCATTGCTAACCATCTTGAGTCTGATGTGCCTTTGGTGCTTGAAGGCGATTACATTCTGCCCGCGCTTGCCACACAGGCGGAATATGGTGGGATTCCCACCAATGGACGTGTGCGCGGGCTGTTTTTGCACGAAGAAGAGGAAGCGCAATTTGTGCAGAATTACTTACAACGTGAGCCTGCTGCTGGCCCACAAGCGGGGCGGGCACGCGTCAGTTGGCTCTTTAGCCAATGGCTGCAACAACAAGCATTGGAAATGGGATGCGAGGTCGTGCCTGCCCGTCCCTGGGCAAATAGCTTTGAGCGTATCCTCAAACTGTTGGCGTAACCGGGGCTTGGCAGGGCGAATAAAGGCGCGGAGCGAGTGAAGGCGTATGGTGAGGAAATTGAGGCAGGAACGATCCGCTATATCCAGCCTGGTACGGCTTCTGTTCCCAAATTGTGCAATATCTCGTTGATATGCCTGGCATGTTCCTCTGCCGCTTCCGCCTCTTTCAAATAGTCCTCCCGAAAGCGTTCCGTAGTGGTACGTGCAGCCATTTGTTGTAGCAGAATCGTCTGCTCCTTGAGCGCGCGCAACGCCGCCCAGAGTGTTTCCTCGGTTTTTTCAGCATACGCAGCTTGCAGGCTCTGTAAGCCAAAGGTGTGACCCACATGGCAATGGTATTGAATAAGTCGTCCATGCTCTACCTGCCGCAGACTCCCGCCACACTCTGGGCAAATGAGCGCCACTGGTTGCTCCGACATCTCTGTCTCCTCCCCATTCCCATCGATGGGTACATTGACGAGCTTCTGAACCCACTCTTCAATCAACGCCGGAATTTCATCCAACGGGGCCACATAATCAATGTTTTCTACCAGATCGATTGCATTTTGAGGCATCTCAGGATAGGCCGCATCGGCTGGGTCTTGGACAATGGCTATCCCATTGCGCATCTTGATGGCGAGTAACCCTGCTGCCCCATCATCTTTGGTGCCCGTCAGCAGGATACCAATCGTGCGGCGACCATAGGCTCGCGCGGCCGAGCGAAAAAGGGGATCAATCGCCGGGCGATGCAAGTTCTCCCTTGCACCATATGAAACCTCGATAATTCCTGGCTGGTGGATCAAGAGATGATAATTGGGGGGCGCTACATAGATCGTACCTGGCTCCACAACGTGACCGTCACGCGGCTGAATCGCAGGGAGTGATGATGCATTATTCAGAAGTCTAGGCAGAACCGAAACAGTTTCCGCATAGAGATGTTGAACGACAAAGTAGGCCGCATGTAAATCGTCTGGTAGGTCGCTGAATAGTTGGGGAAGTGCCGCAGTACCACCGGCAGAAGCGCCAACAACAACAACAGCATAGTTCTCCATGAGGGCAATTGTCTCCTCTCGCATGAGCTAAGTCCAAAAGCCCATTTCACCTTTGACCCAGTCTAGGCTCATGCAAGGAGGGGGCCTCTTGACGAGACTATGACAATGGGATAGCAGTACCGGACTCGCTATACAAATATATTATGCAAATATATTCTATAAAGCAGAGTTTATAACGAGATCCAGCGAATTACTGTAAGCCTCCTCATTGCCATCTCCATCGGCCTTTATGGTCGCGCCTGGAGCCTACTCTGTACGGTCTGACTTTGCCTCTTTTAACTCTGCCTCATCCATCTTTATCCCAGCTGTCGTAATAGGTACATGAACAGTCACTCGTGTTCCATGACCAGGACTTGAGTCTATTTCGATGTGACCGCCCTGCCAGCTAAGCTGCACAGCCAGGTGGGCCAGACCAAAGCTATTGTTTTGGTTTCGTACCTTTTCCTGCTCCTTGACATCAAAGCCCTTGCCTTGATCTTCAACTATAAGTTGCAGTTCGTTCTCTGTAGAGCAGACTACCACGCGAGCTTCTTGCACATTCGCATGTTTAGTGACATTAAAGAGGAGTTCACGAACGATCTGGTAGAGGAACATGCGCAGGTTGTCATTTGCTATGGCAGGTACATCCTGTGCTTCAATGGTGACCTCTAATCCATGCTGTTGTTTCATGCGCGCTACCAGCCCCTGCAGCCCCTCCAATAGATCGACTTTGTCGAATATGGGCGGAGCCAAGTCAATTGTAAGGCGGCGCGTTACTTCAATGGCATTGGTCACAATCTGATCAAGTTCTGGCAGTAACTCTAATACTGCGGATGAGGTCGTCGAGGCAAGTTCATCCTTGAGTAGTTTGATGTGCATATTGGCGCTGTAGAGCAACTGTTGTAAATCATCATGCAGAACTTGGGCAATTCGTTCTTGCACTTGTTGCTCTGCCATCAACAGGCGAGAGGCCAACATGCGTACCTGCTCCGTGCGCTCTGCGACGCGTGCATCTAGGTTTGCTGTGAGTTGTTGGAGATCGTGCGCTTGTTGAAGTCGCTCTGTGATATCAACAAAGGTAATCACAACCCCGTCAATTTTATCTTCTATCGTGCGATAGGGCAGAAAGCGCGTGAGATAGCCACGGCCCGTCTCGCTGGTGATCTCTCGCTCGATTGGCACGAGTGTACGCAGGACGGTCTGAGCGTCATCTAGTAAATTGTTATACCCCAATTTGTGGGTAATATGGGCCAATGGCCGATCGCGGTCACTAGACAGTACATTAAAGATTTCACTGACGCGCGGGGTAAAACGGGTGATGTGTAAATCGCGGTCCAAAAAGAGGGTCGCAATGTCGGTGGAGGCCAAGAGGTTTTGAAGGTCATTCGCGAGCTGGCTTAGTTCCTCGACCTTGTTCTTATTCTCCTGGTTGACTGTAATAAGTTCCTCATTAATGGACTGTAATTCTTCCTTGCTGGTCTCC
Organism: uncultured Litorilinea sp.; assembly: GCA_946885925.1. Next base: position 2,167 of record CAMPHP010000220.1, on the reverse strand, counting down.
AATTCTTCTGCCGTCGAGCGTAGTTCCTCATTCATCGACTGCAACTCTTCGTTGGAGGACTTCATTTCCTCCTGCGATGTCTCGAATTCCTCAAGCGTCGTTTGCAATCGCCTGCGTAATGCCGCCAAATCTTCTTCAAGATCTGCAATGACTTCGTTTTGCGCAATATCTTCTGGTTGATTTACATCGGCTAGCTTCCTGCGCTCATTGAAGAAGACCAACGCAACGTGCTGTGAATCGGCCTCGGTGGCAGGCCATACATTCAGTATAACCTGGCATTCTATGCCCTCTATTTGCATAGGTACGGGTCGGGATTCCGTCGGCTCGTTGCGCTCGAACGCGCGGAAGAGTGCAGTGGTCAACTCCGAACGCAATTCCTCACGCACGCGCTCAAGCACATTGTAGGTTGGTGGCCCTGGCGGTTGGAAAAGAAAACGAGAAATTCCGGCTGAAACATGGACAATGTTGTAGTCGGCATTCACTAAGAGGCTGGGGGACGCATAACGATCCAAAAGGCGGCTATGCAAAATACTATAGCTATAGTCCTGTTGCTGCCGTATAGGCTCAGGAGGAGTTGGAGCAGTGAGAACAGGACGGTGTAAGGTCAAAGGCAGAACGGGTAAATGCCGATCCTGAACGGCGATATTCTGCCGTTGATAAACGCTATGTTTGCGGCTGATCGCTCGAAACAGCGTTGCGTTTTCGAGTACTTCTGAGGAACCTAAGAAAAGATAGCCATGAGGACGTAGTGCATAGTGAAAAAGTTCATAGAGTTCACGTTGCACATCGCGTTCCAGATAGATGAGCACATTGCGACAGCTGACTAGGTCCAGTCTTGAGAAAGGCGGGTCCTTGAGCACATTGTGCGGTGCAAAGAGCACCACCTCACGTACTTCTTTGCGGATGCGGTATCCTCCTTGCTCCTTGACAAAGAAGCGCTGCAAACGCTCTGGAGGGACGTCTGTCGCCATCACTTCCGGATAGAAGCCCTCGCGCCCCTTGCGCAACGCCGCTTCACTCAGGTCCGTGGCAAAGACTTGTAGGGCGGGCGGCTTATTGAGTTGGCTGGCGTATTCAAGGAGCAGAATGGCGAATGTGTATGCTTCTTCACCCGTGGCAGCGCCAATCACCCATACGCGCACTTGATCCCCTTCCCCTTTGCCTTCGAACAGCTTGGGGATAATCTCGTGCTCCAGATATTCAAATGCCTCAGGATTGCGAAAGAAGTTGGTTACGGTGATTAGGAAATCGTTAAAGAGTGCTTGCGTCTCTGCCGGTCGTGTACGCAAGAGCGTGATATAGGTGTCAAGCTCTTGGATGTTGAGAATCTGCATGCGGTGTTGTACGCGCCGCATGATCGTCGCGGTCTTATAACGCGCAAAGTCATGCCCCGTTTGCACCCGCACCAGAGTAAGAATTTTCTGGAGTTTCTCGCGCTCCGCCGCTTCCAGGAGCTCATCATCCGGCATTCCAGCAATGCGCTGCACGTACTCCACAATCCGGTCTGGAATCTCGCGTACTGGCAATACCAAGTCGACTTGACCCGTCGCAATGGCATGTTGTGGCATAGCGTCGTATTCGGCTTCGATCGGGTCTTGCACGATCGTAAGCCCGCCGACCTCCTTCACACGCTCAAGCCCCAATGAGCCATCTGACCCTGTGCCGGTTAGAACGACACAAATTGACTGAGATTCATGGGCTTCGGCGAGGGTGCGGAAAAAATGATCAATAGGCGCGCGTGCGCGTCGCTCCTCTTCTAGCGGAGCTAGATGCAATTGTGTGTCGATCGCATCGAGATTACGATTGGGCGGAATCACATAGATATGATCCGGCTCAATTACCGTATTTTGGGTGACCTGTTGCACTGGCATTGAGGTGTAACGCTGCAAAAGCTCAGGCAAATGACTTTCATAGTCGGGCGCAAGATGTGTAACAATCACATAAGCCAGACCACTGTCTGGCGGTGTACTCTCCAAGAATTGCTGCAAGGCCTGGAGACCACCTGCGGAAGTCCCAATCCCGACGACCGGAAAGGCTGTCTTGGTTGCTGCTGCCGGCTTAACTTGTGCGTTTGGGTCTACTTCCTCTGTGTTGTCTGTTTCGTCGTTCATTTGCCCGCACCTCATACTCGAAGTTCTGCACTAGACAGAAGCACCGCGTGTAGATC
>CAMPHP010000219.1 GCA_946885925.1 uncultured Litorilinea sp. | reverse complement strand
TATAGGGTGTTTTAGCAGACAGATTGGGTTGTAGATAAATTGTGGGCGACTATAGATCCTATAGTCGCCCAGGTAGTTCACTTGCTGTACAGCTATGTTCGCGCAGCTATGTGTTCAGGAGGTAACAGCTTATGCCGTTACTTTCTCGCTCATCTCGATAGGGGTGAGCCAGGCCCATTTGTCCTCGAGTTCACCGCGAATGATGCCGAAGAAATAGTCTTGGATGGCTTTGGTGACGGGGCCGCGGCTTCCGCTGCCGACAGGCATGCGGTCAACTGAACGGACAGGTGTGATTTCAGCGGCGGTTCCGGTGAAAAAGATTTCGTCGGCCAGGTAGAGCATCTCGCGCGGGATGGTCATCTCCTTGACGTTGTAGCCTAGCTCCTGGGCGATGACCGTAGCGCTATTGCGCGTGATGCCACCCAAGATGCTGTTGCTCAATGGTGGCGTGTAGATCTCACCCTGGTAAATAAGGAAGATGTTTTCGCCGCTGCCCTCACTGACATAGCCATTGACATCGAGCGCAATGCCTTCGGTAAAGCCATTGTCCTTGGCTTCCATGACAATGTTCTGGCCGTTGACATATTGCCCACCGATTTTGGCAAGGGCATTGCCGGTGTCGGGAGCGATACGCCGCCAACTGCTGACCTGGACATCCACACCCTTCTCCAGCCCCTCGGCTCCCAGATAGGCACCCCAGGGGACAGTGGCAACGATAGCATCCACCGGGCAGCCGCGGCCATCTACGCCTAATGTGTTGTAACCGCGGAAGATCAGCGGGCGCACATAGGCACTGCGGTGCTGGTTGGCACGCGCCACATCCGCTGTGATCTTCATCCACTCGTCAAGATCGGTAATGGGCGAGGGGATGCGCGCTACTTTGGCACTAAAGAGTAGCCGTTCGTAATGCTCTCGTCCCCGGAAGATGGCAGGACCGTTGACGGTTTCATAGATGCGGATGCCTTCAAAGACGCTACTGCCATAGTGGAGCGCGTGGGTAAAGACGTGAACGGTGGCTTCCTGCCAGGGAATGATCTTGCCGTTCATCCAAATATAGTCGGCCTGCATTGCGGCCATAGGTGCTTCTCCTTTTTGCACAAATTATGTCTAGGTTCTGAGCGAGGAATAGGCGATAAGTTTTAGCTATTATACAGGTAGAGGGGCATTGTTGGAAAAGAAAAGCTCGAGTCTCACGCAGAGATGCCGGGAGACGCGTGGGCACACAGAACGTGGGCACACAGAAGAGGAGAACTGTTAACTTGCAGTTTCTCCTCCGCGCCTCTGCGTCAGTTATGAACTTTTCCAGTCAAGCCGGTCAACACTCTGTCACCCCGCGCCCAGGGGGGCACTCGGTCTGTCTGGAAAAACAGCAGCAGAGAGACCCCTACGGGGTGACAAGGCCACGTCACAGCACTGGCGGAAGCTCTATTGGCGACCAGATTTAATGGTGAATTGGCGTGACTTCTGCCGTGCGTAATGGAACTAGGGTTGCGTTAGCAGGCTGTCAATAGCTTCAGTTAGTTCGTTCAGGGTGGCGGCAACCACTATATTGTCACAAAGCGGCGCATACTTGGGCATATCACTGTCGCCGCTGCCCCAGAGTATGGGCGGTTCGGGATTGAGCCAGATCGTCCGGCGGCTGCGGCGGGCCATGTTTTGAAAGATGTTGAGCCGCGGATCGTTGTAATTGTTGCGTCCATCCCCCACCACGATAAAGGTAGTGCGGCTGTCGATGGTGTCCATATAGTTATGTACAAAGTTCTCTAGGCTATAGCCCAGGTCGGTGCTGTAATGACCGGGTGGCATACGCACCAACACTTCGCTAATGGCATCTTTTGCCTGCCGACCTACGAAGTCGGGTGAGATGTATTCAAGGTGGTCAATAAAAGCAAACGCATGGGTCTTGGTGACCAAGTCTTGAAGCGCATGAACAAGACTCAGCATGAGTTCTGAACAGTGGCGCATGGAGGTGCTAATGTCGCAGATGACCACTAACTTGGGCTTGAGGCGATGGTCGCGGTGCTTGATCTCCATCGGCACGCCTCCATGTTTGAGGTTGGTGCGGATCGTGCCTTTGGCATCCAGTTGTCCGGTTTTGGCCCGCTTCTGGCGTAGGGCAATGCGGCTGCGCAGCCGGTTCGCCAGTTTGCTGACCTCACGGCGCAAGCGATCCATATCGCGGTCGGAGAGCGCACCAAAGGGCCGGTCCATCAATTCTTCCACACCTTCTTCGGGGCGCTGCTCGCTCATGTTTTCGGCAATACGCTGGCCTGCATATTGGCTTATTTGCTCTTGCATGGCCTGCTGGTTGGCGCGGATCAACTCGCGCATTTGCTCCAATCGCTCTTTGTTCATCCCCATTTGCGCCAACAACTCCATCATCTCGCGCATTGCATCGCGCACTTCGTCAAAGCGCATGGCGCGCATCATACGCCGCGCCATCCAATCTTTATAGCGCAGGTCGTCTGTGCGATTGAGCCCTGTCATCTGACCCAATTGTTCCAACTCTTCTTGGCTTAGTTGTTCGCCGCGCAGGAGTTTTTCCATCATCCGGCGTAGCTGTTCACTAAACATACGCAACGCCTGGGCCAACATATGCGCTTCTTCGGGTGACATATCCTCGGTGCTGTCCTGCATCGCGGGCTGCTGGTCGGCAGTGTCAAAGAAGAGAGGGAAGAGTTCCTCAAAGATAGGCAGGCTGGATGCATCTTTGATTAATGTCGCGCGCAGACTTAGCCGAAATGCTTCACGTTCTTCAACGCCCAGGTTTTCCACGGCGCGGAAGGCATCGGCGCTTTCAGCCAAGCTTACGCGGACGCCGCCTGCGCGTAGTGCAGCAATAAAGCGGACGATTCTTTCTTCCATTAATAGATCTCCTTACCACGAACTCCCGTGAATCCACTATCAGCGATATTGGCTCAGGTCGTCGTCATCCACGCTAACGCCTCTGGACGAAATCTGGAGGCGGCGACGTACTTTTTGCAGATCGCTTTCATGTTTGAGCAAGACACTCATGGTATCTTCAAGCGTCTTGGCATCCAGGTGCTTGGAGTTGAGCGCCACCAGCGATTTTGCCCAATCCAGCGTTTCGCTGATGCTGGGCGACTTGCGTAGATCGAGGTCACGCAGCCGTTGTACCAAGGCAACTGCTTGTTGGGCCAGCTTGGGATTCAGTTCTGGCACCTTGAGCCGCACGACATCTAGCTCTTGTTCGCTGCTGGGGTAGCCGATGAAGAGATAGAGACAGCGGCGTTTGAGCGCCTCGCTCAGTTCACGCGTGTTGTTGCTGGTTAGCACGACCAACGGGCGATGCTTGGCGGCTAATGTGCCCAATTCGGGAACGCTTACTTGAAAGTCGCTCAAAACTTCTAACAGGAAGGCTTCAAACTCCGCATCGGCACGGTCGATCTCGTCAATCAGCAGCACCGTGGGTTGCTCACTTAAGATGGCTTTGAGCAGTGGACGCTGAAGCAGGAAGCGCATGGAGAAGAAGACATCCTCTTCTTCCGCCAGTCGATCTGCCGCCGAACTGAGGCTACTGGCACCGGCTAGGGTTTCTTGCAACTTGTCACGCAGAAGTTGGGTGTAGAGAAGTTGCTTGGCATATTCCCACTCGTACAGTGCTTTGGTTTCGTCTAGCCCTTCATAGCATTGAAGGCGGATGAGCTCGCGTCCCGTAGCACCCGCAATGGCCTTGGCAAGTTCGGTTTTGCCGACACCCGCAGGGCCTTCGGTGAGTAGGGGCTTGCCCAACTGTTGGGCTAAATAGACGGTGGTGGCGATTTCGTCGCTGGCAATATACTGCTCATTGCCCAATGCTTGCTTAACCGCCTGTGGGGACGCATAGGACGCATAAGTTTGTTGGTTAGACACAGGAGAGTCTCCTCAGAACAGGAATAAAAATGGGCTAACTACCGTGGAAACGCTGGTAAGAAACGTGCGCCACTAGTAGTGGGCCACAGCAATATCGAGTGTACCGCACAAAATGGGGCTTTGTAAACCAGCCAAAAGAATAGGCAAACGGCATAGGGCCAGCATACAGGCATGCGCTCTTGCCACTTCCTCCAGGCTGGTCCACAATCCGGCGAAGCTACTGTCGAGTATAGTGAGGCTTGCAGTGCATTACCGTAAGCAATTATGCAAGAAGCAACTATGCTAGACAGTTGTACGCCGAGTCTATTATTCTGCTACTATACGTTTTGTACTTCACTATTTCACTACGATTGCTCGACCCCGATTGCTCGACCCCGATTGCTCCACTATGATTACTCCATTAATGTGTTACTCCATTATTGATAAAGATGCATGAGGAACAGATGAGCATTGACAACGGTTTGATAGAATCGAGGTTCATCGATCTTGAAAAAATGGTCGAGTTTACCCAGGCATTGATCCAGCGACCAAGTCTGAGTGGTGAGGAAGCCGCTGTGGCCGAGCGGGTGCTGGACGAGATGCAATCGTTGGGATTTGACCAGATCATGGCAGATGAGAATGGGAGCATTATCGGCATTATTGAAGGAGCGTCACCTGGCAAGACGCTGCTCTTGGATGCCCATATCGATACTGTGGGTGTAGCGGAAGGGGTGGCATGGCAGCATGAGCCTTTTGGCGCGCATGTTGTCGATCAGGCGATTGTGGGCCGAGGCGCGGCGGATATGAAGGGAGCGTTGGCCGCGATGGTCTATGCCGCCGCGAGTGTGGAGCGCAGTATATTGCGCGGCAGAATTGTGGTGAGCGCAACGACGTTGGAGGAAGTGTTGGAAGGGGTTACGTTGGGAACGGTGATGCAGGCGGCGCAGCCGGATTTTGTGGTGATTGGCGAGGCAACCGGTCTGAACTTGAACCGTGGGGGGCGCGGGCGCGCCGAGGTGCATCTCACCACGATTGGCCGTCCTGCTCATTCCTCGTCGCCGCACCTCGGCCATAATGCGGTCTTGGATATGATGAAGGTTATTGCTGCTATCGAGACTGTGGAGCTACCCAGCGACCCACTAATGGGGCCCGCGATTCTGGCACTGACGGATATTATCTCTGACCCCTATCCGGGTTATTCGGTCATTCCCAGCTTGTGCAAAGTGACCTATGACCGGCGCTTGTTGCCGGGGGAGACGCCGGAGGAAGTCTTGCAGGCGATTCGGGAGCTACCGGCTTTGCACGGTATTGAACTTGAGGCGACGATTGCCGTGGGCGCGCATCTTGCCTATACGGGCAAGACGCTGCATAGCCCCAAGTTTTTCCCGGCATGGGTCTTTCCGGAAAATGATTGGTATGTGCGACATGCGCTGGCAGGGTTGCAGAAGGTAGGTTTGCAGCCACAGGTGAGTGCGTATCGCTTCTGCACAAATGGTGCTTATAGTGCGGGGATTGCCGGTGTGCCGACCGTGGGGTTTGGTCCTGCCACCGAGGGGGACGCGCATGTGGTTGACGAGCGGTTAAAGCTTGATGATCTCTTTGCCGCGGCGCGTGGCTATGCTGGGATTATTCAGGCTGTGCTGGGTAATGCTTAGGCTCGTTATTGACGTTCAGCTGAAACCTGCCTCAGGGCCACCCAAAGGGTTCTCGGCTTCGAGGCAGGTGACTAACGTTGCCAGATTGTAGCACTGGACAGTTACTTAAGTCATACGGGTGGAGCCAAAGCGCTTGGCCGAGCGTATGCGTGCCTTGGCGGCTTCGACAGCGCGGTCGCGCGGCTCTGCTGTCGTGACTAGCGAATCAAACAACTCTCGAACCACTTGTGCAACATCATCTACGGCTTTGTCAAACGCCTCTTGGTTGGCTTGGGTTGGTTTTGTGAATCCGCTCACCTTGCGTATGAACTGGAGAGATGCGTCGTGAATCTCTTGGTCGGTCACTGGCGGGTCGAAGTTGAATAATGGTTTGATATTTCTGCACATAGATATTTCGTCCTATCTAGCAAGTTGCATGAGCAAATACAAATCAATGGTCTTTGATCGCAAGATTACCACAACTCCGCAGCAAGGTAGAAGGGGATCGTTATAACCAGACCGCCCAGCCACTTTTCTGGCTGGGCGGTTCTCATTGCATCGTGGCCCAGGGCTTACCCTGGAATTGTCGCTGTTATCT
>CAMPHP010000218.1 GCA_946885925.1 uncultured Litorilinea sp. | reverse complement strand
GTATGACGAAGCGGGCCAGCCGATCAATGACAGCAACACTGAAACAACTGCGTATGCGCTGCTAGCCTTATCTGTCTTACAGCCTAACAACGGTCAAACGTTCGTATGTAAAATTCCGGATTATCCATGACGCTTGAACTTCTGTTGACAGGTCATGCCCCCACCATTACAATGGGCAGTTGGCTCAACCTCGTTCCTACCATGTTGCCTTTCCCGCCAATGTTTGTTGTATGGGTTCATAGGTGCAAGGAGGAAAAAATGCCAGCCTATGTCTCGCTGTTTAACTTCACCGAACAAGGAATCCGCAATATCAAAGAATCACCGAATCGGGCCAAAGCTGCCGCAGAATTAGCCAAGGGTATGGGTGGACGTTTTATCGGCATCTGGTGGTTGCTCGGCCAGTATGATGGCATTGTCATTATCGAAGCGCCCGATGACGAGACAGCAACCCGGTTGTTGATCGCGACGGGAATGCAGGGCAACGTACGCACCACAACCATGCGTGCCTACAGCGAAGAGGAGATGGCGCGTATCGTCCAGAATCTGCCCTAGGCACGAGGATTGCGCTACGTGAAGCTCATATTGATTAAGGTAGTGTCGACAAAAGTGATTTGGAAGCTTTTAGTGTTGCTAGCAGCGAAGGTAGGCGCGATTTGAGCTACGTGCCCCTAACCATCTAAAGAGAAACAAGGGCTGCTCTCGGTGAGTAGCCCTTGTTCACATCTTGGAGAACCTCATCATGGCTTCTTACAATCTGGAACCTACACGTACAAACCTCTGCGGTGCGATCTCCCGTGAACATTCCCCGATTCTCACCATTGAGTCGGGCGATACAGTGCACTATCGCACGCTTGATGCCGGGTGGGGACTGGAGCCACTGATCAGTCCCACACAGGAGCGACGCAAGTTTGAGCCGCGCGGCGAACACGACCGCGGCCATGCCCTGATCGGTCCAGTCGCTGTGCAAGGAGCCAAACCGGGCAACGTACTGGAAGTTCAAATTGGTACTATTCGCCCTGGAGCCTATGGCTTTAGTGTTGCCGGTGGCTGGCCCCATCCGGTTAACGAACGATTTGGTTTGGTGGATAAGTCCACCATGACTGTACATGCCTGGACGCTGGACCGAGATCGTATGGTCGGCCAGAACCAATATGGTCATACAGTAGCTCTGCGCCCCTTCATGGGCGTAATGGGATTAGCGCCGGATGAGCCTGATATGTTGTCCACTGTACCGCCCCGCTTTTGCGGAGGCAACCTTGATTGCAAGGAGCTAGTCTCTGGCTCAAACCTCTATTTGCCCGTAACGGTTGAAGGGGGATTCTTCTATGTTGGCGATGGTCACGCCGCGCAAGGAGATGGCGAGGTCAGCGAAACCGCCATTGAATGCCCGATGGAAGAGGTAGCGCTCACCTTCCATGTCCACAACAACGCAAAACTTTCCATGCTCCGCGCCAAGACGCCCGCTGGCTGGATCACCTTTGGCCTGCATCAAGACTTAGAAGAGGCCATGTACATCGCATTAGAAGAAATGGTACTTCTCCTCCAAGAGATGCTCAAGGTAGAGCGTACGCACGCGTTGGCACTGGCAAGTGTAGCCGTAGATTTACGTATCACGCAGATCGTCAATGGAGTGCGTGGCGTCCATGCCGTCTTGCCCCACGGCGCAATTCGATAGGCACAGTTTGATCATCATGGATAGCTCACAGGCATAGAATGAACAAGCAAATTTCAAGTGAATGGGAGCCAGAAACCCAAATTTTGACGACACGGTTGACAGGCAATGTCACTGTCGAGGATGTTGCACGTTGGGAAGCGAGTTTGCAGGAAGCCTTAGCCGCCATTGAGGACGGGGGGAGCTTTAAGTTGCTGCACAATTTAACTGGCTATGAATTGCAAGACATGGCAGCACACAAGGCTATGCGGCTGATCATTCCCCGGTTATTGGCCGATCATGGAATGCGTCCAGCGGTGGCGGGCTTATTTCCAGAAATAGAAGTTACCGTCCAGAAGAAACGAGGTATTACTTGTCGCGCCTATGCAAATGTACACCATGATGTCGACAAGATGGGTGAATACGAGCGTACCTTGAGTAATGCCCAACAACGTTTCTTCACTGACCCACAGCTTGCGCGAACATGGCTCTTGTCTGTTGAGTAGGCCAATAATAGGAGTGAGAAAGATGCGTGAGAAAGATGCAGAGAAACTATTAGGATGTGCAGCCTTTAGCCACCTGATAGAGCCAGTCATTTACAAGATGCTGGTAGTGCGGAGGATAGCGGTTAAAATCGTTGGGTGTCTCTAGCTGGAGTTTGTTCTCTGCGCCTAACAGCTTGTATACGGTGGCAGCGGCTGTATAGCAAGCCCGAACATCCTCATGATAGAAATCCTGATCAAGCAGTGGCGCAACAACCAAAACAGGTCTGGGTGCGATCATTGCAAGCATTTCGTGGAAGTCATAGGGTACTCTTTTTTCTTGTCCAACAAAGAATCCCAACCGTGGCAAAGTAGGACGCAAATGCGAATAACGCATCAAGCCTTCCGTAGCCTGACCATGGCGATCCAAACGCATGGAGGCAAAGCCACAGGTCGAAGCAACCGCCGCAATCCTCTCTTCCAGTGCAGCAGCATAGAGCGCAACAGCTCCTCCCAATGAAAAGCCAGCGACCATAATCCGCGTCGGATCTACCATTGGCAGTTCGCACAGCGCATCGATCATTTTACGCAGATCTTGTACCATCACCCCCATGACTGACTGGCGCGGATTCGCCTGATAGAACTCGTGCCCACTATCGCGGTTACGTGTCCCATAGCCAAACTGGTCATATTCGACAGCCAGGAAGCCCTTCTGTGCCAGCCGTTCGCCGACGGAAACTGCCCATCCATACTCTGCCGACCAAGCATGTCCACAGATATCAAGATAGGCATGTAAGTAGATCACCACCGGCAGCTTTTCATTAGCTTGCGCTGGATAGGTGAGATGCCCCACTAACTTACCTTCAACCGGAAGTTTCGCCTTGATCAAAGCGGAAGAGGTCAAAGTAGAAGAGGTCAAAGCAGCAGGGATCGATTGCACATGGGTAAGTGTGGCATTGGCCTGGCGAGTCTGGGGAGGTAGTTCGCCCAATGCCCATAGAATATTTTTGCGTATACCATCCCTCTTGTTCTGCCACATCTCTGGCGACTGGATCAAACTTCCCTGGTCACCAACACTACCATCACCAGCAACAAGAAGTTGATCAAGGTCTTGCTCCGGAAAAGTCGCTGGATCAATGTTTTCGCCAGTCAACTCCCGCCATTTCTCGAATGTGTAGGTATACATCAGTTGGTTCGGGAAGTTGGGTCTGTCTTCGCCCAATTGCATGTCAAGCCAATCGATATACTGGTCAAATACTTCTTCAGCCAGCCGGTGTCCCCCTGGATGAAAGGCAATATTGAGACGCTCCGGATGTCCTAGAAGCGTATAGACCTCCTGGGTCGCCAAATAAGCTTGTTGAGTTGCCCAGGGTTCACTTACATCGTCAGCGTCGCCTTCTGTTATCAAAAAGGCGCGCGGGGCAACAAGCGCCATCAGAAAATGGGAGTCAAAGGGGAGTTTGTTTTCACGTCCGGCGAAAAAGCGTAAGCGGGGGTGATTCCAATAGGGAAAGGATAATGTGCTGGATTCAAGCGTCTCACCACCATATTTTTCGCCAAGATAGCGCCAGGGAGGCGTTGTCCCAGCGCCAGCACCATTGTGACTGGCAATGACCGCGGCCACGCGGCCATCCAATGCAGCCGTAATCAGGGCCATTTTGCCACCGCGCGAATGACCAATCACCGCTATTTTCTCGTGATTCACTACGTCAACCGATAGCAGATAATCTATACAACGGCTAGCGCCAAAAGCCCACCAGCCTAGTTCGACATATTGATAGTCGGTATAGACATCTTTTGCCCGAAAAGCATCATTCCGATCAAACGTACATACAACATAGCCCCGCTGTGCGGCACGCGCCGACAAGCTGCCCGTGATCCGGTCGCCGCGCCGGCTCCCCACCTCTACCACAGCGGGGAAAGGGCCATTGCCATTCGGAATAAAGAGTTCAACGTGCAAGTGCACAGTTCGATACATCGCGGGATCTTTGTAAGGGACGAGCGTATCGGCTCGGATTGCCTTTGCACTGGGGCCATAAATCAGGCGGAGCTGCTTAATCCTTCCATTGCGCTCCTCATCGACTGCTTCAGCCAGTTCCTCAACAACCAAATCCGGTGGCGGTGGTGGACAGACGCCTAATTGATACTGCTCCAGAATAGCGAGGACTTCTTGTGTGCGCAGACGCCATTCCTCTGGAGACGTTACCAGTCTGCCATCATTAAACTGCAACACGTTAGGCAAGAACGCGTTGGTAGGCAGGTCGTCAAACTCCGGTGGCAATTCGCCACTCTGGCGCAACCAGTTTTCCCAAATGGGTGCATCGTGCGGTTTGTCGTCTTCGTCCGACTGGTATGTCTCCAGCAGGTGTTGGAGACAGGCTGCACGCCGGAGCCGGTCGCGCAACCCTGTAGAAGCAGAGCCACAATGCAAAAGTGGCGAGTTAGCAGGTTGTTGCTGTAAAGGCGAGTTCTGCATTGCGGCTCTCTTGATTTGTGATGGATTAACTCGTGGATAGAGGGCAATTCGCCTAACGCATCAGGCGAATTGGGGCAGCATTGGAGCGGATGCCGCCAATAACTCATCCGCCATGTTGCGAACCTTATCAAGGGGCAGCAGCGCAGCGGTCAGAGGGTCGAGTGCCATGGCTTGATAGACCGCGTCCCGATCTCCCTCCAATGCGGCCTTGACGATCAATTCCTGGACACTAATATTCGTGCGGTTGAGTCCGGCACACTGCGGGGGGAGTTCGCCTACATGGCAGGGATGGAGCCCCGTGGCATCTACAAGACAAGGCACCTCTACACAAGAGCGATCTGGCAGATTGGTGATCAGGCCAGTATTTTCGACATTGCCATAAAAGAGATAGGGCGTATTCGTTTCCATGGCGTGAATGATGCGAGAACAGTACTCATGCGTCCGGTGAAACTCAAGCGGTTCGTCGCTTGCCAGCCGCTTGCGGATCTCCTGGTAATGGTTCTCGCGCCGGCTCAAATTGGCGTCCACGTCACGCGATTTCAGCGAATAACGTTCCATTAGCTCCGGAGTGCGCCGGAAATAAGGTACATACTCCGACATGTGGCCCGACGACTCGCTGACGAAATGGCCGAAATGGCGCATGATTTCAAAGCGTACCGGATCCTTAGCATAAATCTCCGGATTTTCCATCGCCTCAAGGAGCAGCGGATAGGCGTCTTCTCCATTCCACTCAAAGCGCAGGAACCAATCCATGTGATTGATACCACCTGCCCAATAGGTGATCTCATCCAGCGGGGCTCCAATGTAGGATGCCAACTGCTTCGAGGTTCCTTGCACACTATGGCATAGCCCGACATTTGCGATGTTAGTCGCCCGGTTGATGGCCCAGCAGCCCGCCGCCATCGGATTTGCATAGTTCATCAGTAATGCGTCCGGGCATAACTCTTGCATGTCTTGACATATCCCCATCAGAATGGGGATATGACGCAAGCCATAGAGGATACCGCCAGGCCCAAGCGTGTCACCGACAGACTGATCGACGCCATAGCGCCGCGGGATCTCGAGGTCGGGCCGTATCGCCTCTAAACCGCCGACGCGGAACATCGCAATGACATAATCTGCGCCATCAAGCGCCTTGCGACGATCATCCGTCGAGATGACCTGTGCGGGTAATCCTTCCTGCTCGATGGCTTTGCACACTAACTGCGTAGACAACTCAAGATTGTCTGGATTCACATCGACCAAAGCCAGCACACTATCTTCCAGTTCTGGAAAAGAGAGGATGTCGCATGTGAGCCGGTAGGCGAAGACGGTGCTTCCAGCCCCAATCATGGCAATTTTAGGCATTTCATCTTTCCTTCTGTTGCGCGATAGCGAATAATTTGTTGCGAACAAAAAAGAGTATCCGTAGCAGTCGAGGCTAGCCCTTGACCCCAGACAATGCAATTCCTTCTACAAAGATACGCTGTGTAAAGA
>CAMPHP010000217.1 GCA_946885925.1 uncultured Litorilinea sp. | reverse complement strand
ATTCTAGGTGGCTTGGGCAGCATTCCTGGTGTGGTCGTCGGCGCAGCGGTGGTAACGCTGCTCAACATTGACTTCCTCCAGACACTCTCCCTGGAACTCAGCCGCTTGCGCCAGGGCAGCGACTTAATTCCTCTCATCGGCATCCCTTGGTCCCAGTTGCCCAATCAACTTGACCCGGCGCGCTATCAACGACTCGTCTTTGGCATCATCCTGATCCTGATGATGATCTTCCGGCCCGAAGGGATTATTCCTTCACAGCGCCGCAAGATGGAGATCCATGAACATCAGGTAGAAGATGGAGAGGTGATTCCATGAGTGATTCCATTCTCCATCTTGACAAAGTAACTAAGCGCTTTGGCGGTCTGGTAGCAGTGAATGCTGTAGACTTTGATCTGCCTGCCGAACGCATCGTGAGTATCATCGGCCCCAACGGTGCGGGTAAAACCACCCTCTTCAACATTATTACCGGCATCTACAAGCCGGATGAAGGCACATTGCAATTTAACGGGCATAACATCGCCGGTCGCCGCCCGGATCAGATCACGGCACTGGGCATGTGCCGTACCTTCCAGAATATCCGGCTCTTTCATAATATGAGCGTGATGGAGAATGTGCTTGTCGGCGCACACACCAAACTCCCCGCCAGTAGTGCCTGGGGTGCTGTGTTGCGCACGCCTGCCTTTCGCAAAAGTGAAGCCGAAGCACGCGTGGAAGCACGCCGCTTGTTGCGCTATGTGGGTCTCCCACAAGGGACAGGTGATTTGCTTGCCAAAAATTTACCCTATGGTCAGCAGCGCAAGGTAGAGATAGCCCGTGCGCTGGCCGCCAAACCTAAGCTTATGCTGTTGGACGAGCCGACCGCTGGCATGAACCCCAACGAAACCGATGAGGCCATACACCTCTTCCGCCGTCTGCGCGATGAATTGGGCATAACCGTCCTCCTCATTGAGCACGATATGAAGGTTGTCATGGGCATTTCCGAGCGGGTGTCGGTCATTGACTATGGACAGAAAATTGCAGAAGGGACTCCTGCCGAAGTGCGCAAGAATCAACGAGTCATTGAAGCCTATCTAGGCCGGCAGGCACAGCTTCACGACGAAGCGGCTGCCATTCGTGAAGCAAACGGGAGAGGTAAATGAGTATAGCTGCTTCCCTACTCGAACTACGGGATGTCCACACCTACTATGGACAGATTCACGCGCTCAAAGGCGTCTCGCTGACCGTCAACGAAGGTGAAATCGTCACCCTGATTGGTAGCAATGGTGCGGGAAAAAGCACGACGTTGCGTACCATCTCCGGCTTGCTCCGTCCTCGCCGTGGCGATGTGCGGCTTCAGGGGCAATCAATGGCTGCGATTCCTCCCCACAAGATCGTCCAATCCGGCATTGGTCATGTGCCCGAAGGCCGCGGCGTCTTTCCTGCGCTTACGGTCTTAGAAAACTTGGAGATGGGTGCTTACTTGCTTTCTGATCACAGTGAGTTTGAAAACCGCATCAGCAATGTCTTTACGCTCTTCCCGCGTCTGCGCGAACGCATGACTCAAAAGGGTGGTACCCTCTCTGGCGGTGAGCAGCAGATGCTTGCCATTGGCCGCGCCCTCATGCAGCAACCGCGCATCATGCTCTTGGATGAACCCTCGATGGGGCTGGCTCCCTTGCTCGTTGAGGAAATTTTCCACATCGTACAGCGACTCAATAGCGAACAGAACACGACCATCTTGCTGGTGGAACAAAACGCACAAGCCGCGCTCCAAGTGGCCCACCGTGCCTATGTCATGGAAACAGGGCAGATTACCATCAGCGGTGACGCCAACGAGTTACTCAAAGACTCGCGTATTATCGATGCCTACTTGGGATTGTAATGTGTACGAGGAATTGTTACGGAGATGATCTTATGGCTGACACCTACCTCAAAGCCACCCAGAGGGTTCCCGGCTTCGAGGTAGGCTAACTCGACGTGAAAATAATGCCCTACGATACGGCTTGCGAAAGCTGTTGCCCTACACGTCCCTGATAGGCGACACGCTTGGCTGTGCGGTAATACTCCACCAATTGATCCATCGTTGCACGCCACGAACGGCTGCGCGCATGAAGCAAGGCGTTTTCGGCCAACGTCTCTCGCACTTCTGGATTACTCCGCAAGCGCGTCACCAATTCCCCCATCTGCGCGGGCTTCGCCGGGTCAAAGAATAAGCCGTTGACTCCATCCACCACAGTATCCACCACGCCACCACTGCGTGCAGCAATCACCGGCACACGACAGGCCATTGCCTCCAAAGCCACAAGGCCAAAGGTCTCCGTCGTAGAGGGGAAGATAAAGGCATCCGCAGAACGATACGCTGCCACCAAGTCATCCCCACGCAGATAGCCGGGGAACGTTGTGGGCGTGCCACGGAAATAGTCTTTCAAATCCTCATGGCTAGGGCCACCCCCGACCATTGCCAAGCGCACTCCCGGTTGTGTGAAGAGGTGCTCGCGCAGCGGCTTCAGATTCTTCTCCGGCGATTGTCGCCCCACGTTGATCACCAGGAAATCGTCGGGATGCCCATTGGTCAGCCGCGCCCGCATTGCCTCATCACGCGGCCCTGGCGTAAAGACCTCGGTATCAATCCCGCGCTTCCACCAGCGCACCCGCTTAAAGCCCTGGTCGATCAGATCTTTGCGAATAGCACTAGAGGGGCAGAGGTTCACATCCGCTCGGTTGTGAATATTACGCATATAGGCCCAAAGTGCCGACGCAACAAAGCCAACGCCATAGTGGTTAGCATAACGAGCAACATCGGTATGAAATGATGCAAGTGTGGGTACGCCCAGCCGCTTGGCAAACATCAAGCCAAAGGGGCCAAGGAAAAAAGGATTCACAACATGGACGATGTCCGGTTGGAAGTCGCGCACCTTGCGCCAAATAAAAGGACGTGGCACATTCACGCGCAGTTCGGGGTAAAATGGCAGTGGTGGCCCGCCCACACCCACAATCTCTGCCCCGGCATACTCCTTGGGCCCACCCGTTGGCCCAAACAGAATCACATGGTGGCCCAACTCATTCAGACGGCGCAGCATCAGCGTCAAAATGCTGACAATTCCATCGATTTTAGGCAGAAACGTTTCGGTGAAGACCGCAATCCGCAATGGCCTCCCATCAGCATTCTTCATATTACATCCTTGCGCTTCTCGGCGCGGGAACGAACCAACATCACTTACCGTTATAGGGCAAGCAGATGGAGAGACTAATGTGTCTCAGAGGATTGGCAACCTAATACCAGCAACCTTTGACCCATACTGCGTATATTTTAGCATGCGCATATTTTAGCATACGTATATTTTAGCACAGGCGGCTATGCACTCAAGATCAATCTTGGATGATTGCTATGTAGCTTGCAATATAACTCATATACTTAGGATATAACTGCGCTAATTTATCATCACCATCTAATAAATCTATCAAGTTTATGTTAAGTTTTTATGGATAACTGCGGATGGTATTTCTCACCAGAGTAGTGTAAGTGCATCATCTCGATAGCACATTTGGTGTCCGCGCCTGAATCAAGTATGCTCTATTTTGTGAAATTACGCATTTGTTAAAGTGACATCCTCCTGCCATTAGACCCATGCAGACTAGGCTATAAATACTGGATATTGAATAAGGAGATTCCGTATGCAAGAAAAGGGTAACATCATCGTTTTGGGTGGCGACGGCTTTTGTGGTTGGCCCACAAGTTTGCGCTTGTCCAATGACGGCTACAATGTCACAATCGTCGATAATCTTTCCCGACGCAAGATTGATATAGAACTGGGCTGCCAGTCGCTTACGCCCATTGAAACTATTGAGAATCGTCTGGCTGCATGGAAGGAAGTCTCCGGCAAGACCATCAACTTCCGTAATTTGGACCTTGCCAACGACTACTACGAACTGCGCGAACTGATTGCTGAGCTAAAGCCTCAGACGATTGTTCATTTTGGCGAACAGCGTGCTGCGCCCTACTCCATGAAGACCCCCAAGCACAAGCGTTATACGGTCAACAACAACATCAATGGTACCCACAACGTACTTTGTGCGATTGTCGATGCAGGGGTGGATGCTCACCTCGTCCATCTGGGCACAATGGGCGTTTATGGCTATGGCACCGCAGGCATGACCATCCCTGAAGGCTACCTCAATGTCAAGGTAGACATCAAAGGTGAAGAGCACAATCTAGAAGTCCTCTACCCGCCCCACCCTGGCAGCATCTATCACATGACCAAGACCCTAGATGCGATGCTCTTCTATTATTACAACAAGAATGATGGTGTGCGTATCACCGATCTGCACCAGGGCGTCGTGTGGGGCACGAATACCGAAGAGACGTTAATGCATCCGGCGTTGATCAACCGCTTTGACTATGAAGGCGATTATGGCACGGTTCTCAACCGCTTCCTTGTCGAAGCCGCCGTGGGACACCCGCTGACAGTCTATGGCACTGGTGGTCAAACCCGCGCCTTTATTCACATTCGCGACACGGTCTGTTGTCTGGAACTTGCCATCACCAACCCACCCAATGCAGGTGAACGGGTCAAAATTTTCAACCAAGTGACCGAAACCCACCGTGTGCGCGAACTGGCAGAACTCGTCTCGCGCCTCACTGGTGCCGAAGTTCGCTATTATGTGAATCCGCGCAATGAATCAGCAGAAAACGAATTGCTAGTACGCAACGATCAATTCCTGGCTTTGGGTCTCAACCCCATTACCCTCAACGAAGGTCTGTTGAGCGAAGTCATTGACGTTGCTTCTAAGTATCGCAACCGCTGCAACCTAGAGAAGATCATCACCAACTCACGCTGGCGATCTGATATTCCCCTGGACCGCCAAGGCGCAGCAGCACCCGTTGCTCGCCAAACCGCGTAAGGCACGCTCGTTCAGCTACTTGGAGTTCAGCTACTTGGATAGGTGTGGGCTGTCGGATTATCCCCGATAGCCCACACTTTTTTTAATACCTCACCTTCCTCAAAGCTCCGATTCCTCAAAGCTCCAAGGATGGGTGTCTCTAACCGCAAAATCAAGTCTGGCGACATCGCCTCTAGATTATCTGGCACACCATTGGGAAATTCTTGCTCAATCGCTTCCTGAATCTCCTGTATGCGGTTGCCCGGATCAGGATGAGTACTCATAAACTCCGGCTGGCGGCCACCACCCCCGGCCTCGGCCAATACCTCCATTACGCGGATCAGCGCACGCGGGTCATAGCCAGCATCAGACATAATGCGCACGCCTAGGCGATCCGCCTGCAACTCATCGTCACGGCCATACTTCATGTTGATCATCTCCCCCACTACAAGCGCCATTTGTGCAGCAGCGGCGCTTTGTGGGTTCTCAGGATCATAAAGTCCAACGCTGGCTGCACCGGATAACCCCTTGATTAGCTGTGACTTGGCGAGTTGTTCGGCAGAGTGGCGACCAACCACATGACCCATCTCATGGGCCAGCACCCCTGCTATCTCACCTTCGGTGTCCAGAAGGCGCAGCAGCGCAACCGTGATAAATATCTGCCCACCCGGCAGAGCAAAAGCATTTACAGTTTGATCATCAGCTAATACGTGACACTCAAACGGGTATCCACTGTCCTGGAGTTCCTGTGAGGAGTCAACCAAACGCGCGCAAATCTCGTCAATCTGCGCCTGAACTGCTTCATCCTCATAGAACCCGCCAAACTCCGCAGCCATCTGTGGAACACTTTGCAATCCCAACGCGATCTCATCCTCCTTCGTCAAGGAAATACGCAGATTCTCTAGCGTAACCGGATTGAATTCATCGCGTGTGCCAAAATAGTAACTTCCGACTGCAATCAAGCCCAAGACAATGGCAATCATAATACGACCACTAGCACTCCTGCCGCCACTGCTACGACGCGCTCGACGTATCATAAGGTTTCCTCCCTCGCGCTGCTTGAATGTATCAGCTTCTATTATTGATTCTTATGTTAACTTTTCACAAGTAACTCAAAGTGCTACTAAGCCTGCGCTAGGGCAGCCTCGTCCTGGACGAAGGGGATTGGGGTGAGACTGGAATTTCTTCGCCAGGCCCCTCCTCTGGATGGTCATCGGGAACATCTGGAGGCCCTTCCTCA
>CAMPHP010000216.1 GCA_946885925.1 uncultured Litorilinea sp. | reverse complement strand
GGCTCTGTTGTGCAAGCAGCGCCTGATTTGCTGCTTCTACCTGCTGGCGGTATGTTGTCTCCCGCGCCTGCATGGTGGCAAGAACGGTCCGCAACCGGACATTTTCCGCCTGTATTTGTTCAAGCGAGGCTCCCCCACTTGGGTCGGTTACCAGCGTCATCGCGCCAATCGAAGCGGGTATGTCTGTTCCCCAAAAACTCTGCGCCGCAGCACTCCGGTAGTCACCCCCAAACCCCAAAGCCACCAACGTCACCATGACCAGAGCTGCAACGCTTCCAATAGTAAAAAAAACTGTTCGACGGTTCATCTTTCCTTTTCTCCTCCATGAACGATAAATAGATCTCAAACACATCTCCAGAGAGATGCTTCCAGCCTGACAGACGCGTTGCTCTGTCACCCTGGAAGGGTCTCTCTGCCCACATTGGCCCCAGAGAGATGCCTGCGGCATGACAATGCACTAGCCCTGTCACCCCGCAGGGGTCTCTCTGCTCTGCTGCCCCAGAGAGATGCCTACGGCATGACGGACACGCTGTTCTGTCACCCTGGAAGGGTCTCTCTGCCCCTGCCACCAGTCTATACCCGCACCGGGCGGCTGTGGTTAAATCCCCGCAAAGCCACCTTAAATTCTGCTTAAATCTGCAAAAAAGGGGTATGGGAAACCAGAAGTCTATGTCACAATAAGAGGCATAATCAGCAGTGCAATCAGAGGCAAAAGTAGAAATGCAAGAAAAAAGCATCATGCAGCTACCGGGCAACAGAGGAAAAGAGCGCAGAGAATGGCCGCGGACTCCCCCAAAATTCTATTAGTTGACGACGACCCCATGATTACTGAGCCACTGGCTCGCGCCTTGGGTGAAGCGGGGTATGGCGTTCGCACTGCCTACACGGGTCCGGCAGGGCTCGCCTTGGCGCTCTCCGAAAGACCAGCGTTGGTGGTGCTCGATGTCATGCTGCCAGAAATGGATGGCTGGCAGGTCTGCCAAGAGCTTCGCCGCCGCAGTACAGTCCCAATCTTGATGCTCACCGCACTTGGCGACGAGGTGGACCGCATCCTGGGGCTAGAGTTGGGTGCCGATGACTATCTCACCAAACCTTTTAGCACGCGTGAGATCCTGGCGCGCATCCGTGCCATGTTGCGCCGCATCAAGCTCGACCAGCAAACCGCCAGCAGCGAGTGGCAGGGCGGCGATTTGCGCGTCAATTTTGAAACGCGGCAGGTCTGGAAAGCAGGGAAAGAACTGACATTGCGCCACAAAGAATTTGAACTCTTGAGCTTCCTGCTGAGTCGCCAGGGTGAGGTTGTGACGCGTGCCGAACTTTTTGACGAAGTATGGGGAACCGACTGGCTAGGCGATACGCGCACGTTGGATGTACATATGCGCTGGCTGCGCGAGAAGATCGAGGATGACCCCAGCAACCCGCACTATATTCGCACTGTGCGCGGCGTCGGCTATCGCTTTGTCCGGCCCGAAACAGCCGGGGAGACCCTATGAAGCACCCGCTGCGTCTGCGTACTCGTCTTTTTTTAACCTATACACTCCTCATCATCGTCGGATTTGGCGGACTGGCCTGGCTGGCAGGTGGGCAGATTGCCCGCTCGGCCCAAGAAGATTTTACCTCTGCACTGCAAAGCCAAACCGAACTGCTAGCGCGCAGCCTGAACGAGCCTGTCGAGCACTTTCTTGAAGGTGAAGAATCAAGCGCGGCGCTGTCCCAACGGCTGGCTGGTTTTGCAGAACAACTGAACACATCCCTGGTTTTGCTCGATGAGCGCGGGAGCGTGCTGATCGATACCCAGGACCAGGCAGCGGTGGGTGAACGATGGCAAACCCCTGAAATCACCGCTGCGCTGGCAGGCACAACCAGCTATGCAATTCGACCTGATAGCCAAGGCACGATGATGCTTTATGCCGCTGCCCCAATCGTCCATGATGAGGATATCCTCGGCGTGCTGCAAATGGCGCGGCCATTAACGGCTGCTGATGCCGCTGTGCGCCAACGCTGGTGGACGCTGGCGAGCGGGGCCGTTCTCCTGGTGCTTCTATCGGGGGGTGTGAGCCTCTTGCTGGCCTCCTCATTAACACGCCCCCTGGAGACGCTCCGCACAGGCGCGCTGCGGCTGGCAGCGGGAGACCTGGCGCAACGCCTGCCGGAGACGCGGCAAGATGAGATCGGCCAAGTGACTACTGCCTTTAACTATATGGCCGAACAGGTACAGACGATGGTCGAAGAGCAGCGCGCCTTTGCCGCTAATGCCTCACATGAACTGCGTACCCCACTCACAACCATTCGCTTGCGTAGCGAAGCCCTGCGTAACGATCATCTGGACGGCACACTCACCTGCCAATACATTGCAGAGATTGACGACGAAGCAACGCGCATGAGCGGGCTTGTCGAGGATCTAATCCTGCTTGCGCGCCTTGATGCAGGGCGCGGCGTGCGCGGCACAGAAGAGATTGATGTGGCGCGCGTTGCGCGGGGGATTTTGCGCGAAATTGAGCAGCTACCTGAAGCGCAAGGTGTTCAACTCAAGCTCATTGCGCCGGCTGATCTCCCTATCCTTACAGCCAGTATCAATCACCTGCGCGTGCTGCTGCGTAACTTGCTTAGTAATGCCCTTGCCTATACGCCTTCCGGCGGCACAATCACCTGTACGCTGCAAGAGGAAGCAGAATTCCTGCTCATCACCGTGGCAGACACAGGGCAAGGCATCGCCCCCAATGACCTGCCCCACGTAACCGAACGCTTTTACCGAGGCGATAAGGCCCACACGCGCGCTGTCAAGGGCAGCGGCCTAGGGCTGGCGCTGGTTCAGTCCATCGTAACCTGTTATGAGGGGCGGCTCGAGATTACCAGCCCAGGTCTAGGCCATGGCACCACAGTTCGTGTCTGGTGGCCCTACCAGCCTGCTCGCGATCCCCTTCCCTGAAGCTCCGGGCGTTGAGGAAGATCCTCTATTTTTTCCGATTGACACCACCCTTGCACCACACTATAATCTCCATGCAGCGACAAGCCGGACGGTGGTCGTATTCCTGACACTCCCCATCCAATCCAAAAACACGCTCACCGTACGACGCTGCTGCCCTGTATGCAAAATCAACTATATTGGTATGTACTCACTGTGTGGCACTGGATCTGACCTGGGCTACACCGCTAGATTGCGTTGCCAGTTGCGGATTTCTGCGCGCCACACCCGCCTCCCATATGACCTGCCCCCGACTCTTAGCGAACTACCTTTTCATCAAACCGTAGCGCCTTACTCTTTGGCTTTCAGTTGGCAGCTACGGCACGTCCATTCCACACCATCTATCTCTTTCAAGTTACTCGTTTCAATGAGAAGGGCAAAACCGAATGTCTGATCATGTAGCGAACCTGGAATTAGGCTGGTTCAAGGACCATCTCCTCGACGAGATTCTGCCCAAATGGCTCAAGGCTGTCACAGATGAAGGCTTATTCCTCCCCCACTTCGACCGCAAATGGCAGCCGCTCCATCGCAACTTTGGCACACTCGTTTCCCAGTGCCGCCTGCTCTACAACTTTTCGCAAGGCTATGCCCTGACCGGCGACACGCGCTATCTCAACGCGGTTGAAGCAGGTTCGCAGTTTTTGTTGGACCACTTTCGGGACAACACCTATGGCGGGTGGTACTGGTCATGCGGGTTGAATGGCGAGGTGCAAGACAGGCGCAAGGATAGTTATGGTCACGCCTTTGTCATCTTTGGTCTTGCCCACGCCTACAAATGCACGGGCAACAAGCCATTGCAGGATGCCATGTTGCATACCTGGGATGTCTTTGCCCAACGTTTCCGTGATGAGTATGGTGGCTTTGTCTGGCGCATGACCGAATCGTTTGAGCCTGCCGACCCGATCAAATCACAAAACCCGATCATGCATCTCTTCGAAGCACTCTTGTCTGCCGGTACGGTGGGTGGCGCACCCCATCTACTAGACGAAGCGCGCGGCGTGGGCGACTTTGTACTTCACAAGCTCGTGCGTGAGGCTGACCGCCGCCTGCCCGAAGTCTACAACGAGCAGTGGCAAGAACTGCCACCCGATGATGGAGCCAAAAAACCGACAGGCCCCGTCACCGCAGGCGGGCGGCTCGACATCGGTCACGCCTTTGAATGGGCCTATCTCACCTCCTTTGCCGTCGAAAACGGCCTGCCCGCCACCTATCTGAATTACGCCAACAGCTTCATGCTCTATGGATTGGCCTTGGGCTTTGACTGGAAGGAAGGGGGCATCTACTCCCCAGCCTCCCCCACCGGACAAATCATGACCCAGCGTAAGGGCTGGTGGGAACAGACAGAAACCATTCGTGCCCTCATCAATTTTATTGCCCGCTACCAACGCAACGATCTAATCGAGCCGCTGCAAAAGAGCATGAATTTCGTAAAGAGTTCCTTCATCGATCCAGAGTATGGTGGCTGGTATCCAGCCCTAGAGCCAGGGGTTTCACCGCAAACGTTGGAGAAAGGCAATGAATGGAAATTAGATTATCACATCGTCGGCATGTGTATGGAGGCAATTCGCCACGCTGAAGCAGTAAAGGCCGGTACAAGCTAAAACTCCTCTATCCTAGCCCCCGTATATCATAGCCCCCGAAATCTTTATGCGATTCTCTGTGCAACTGTGCAGTTTAGTTGTTCAATTTGATGATTCAATATGAATGTACAAGAAGGGGAACCAGATGAGCAACTCCACAATGTCCCACCCCCATATCTCCCGCCGTGCAGTGCTGAAGGGTCTTGGTGCTGGTAGCGTTGGTCTCTTTTTGGCAGCCTGTGCTCCACCCCCAGTTGCTGCCCCTGGAACGAGCAGTAGTACCAGCAGCGAGACTGCACCAGCCGGAGAAGCGCCATCCGTCATCAACGCGCTTTTCCCCTCAAGCGACGCCTTGGCGGAGAAGTACTATACCGAGCTTTCGGATCGCTTTGCAGAGCGGACCGGCACCTCGGTCGAATTTAGCCTCTTGCCTTTTGAACGCCTCATGGATCGCGAGTTGACCTTAGTGGCAGCACAAAGCGCGGATGTGGATGTCTTTGCTACCCACTATGCACAGATTGGCCGTTTTGCCGATGCACTAGCCCCTCTCAATGACTACGCTGAACGGGATAGCGTTGAAGCCGGAGATTATGTACAAGGCTCCTTTGATGCCTTTACCGTTAACAACAACCTGCTTGCTGTCCCGCTCACCTTTGACCTGCGCGCGCTCTACTATCGCACCGACCTCTTCGAGGCGGCTGGTATCACAGCGCCACCCGCCACGCGTGATGAGTTGGTCGAGACGGCAAAGGCACTCAACAACCCACCCGACCTCTATGGCTATCTGATTGTGGGCAAGGGAGACCCAGCCCTGCGCGAGTTTAGCGATCTGCTCTGGTGGAATGATGGTGACTTCCTTGAAAATGGTCTTGAGCCTTCACCCCCAGCGTGGAATGGGCCAGAAGGGGTTGAGGCCCTGGAATGGTGGTACGATCTCATTCACACGGATCAGATTGTGCCTCCGGGCGTGCCAGGCTATGGCTGGGAAGAGTTGAGCCAGTTGTGGGTGTCGGGCCAAGCTGCCATGAGCAAGCAATGGGGACCGGCTGCCTCCGAAGACCCTAACCAATCGACCATCATTGGCAACTTTGCCATTGCCCCGCTGCCCAGCCACAAGAGCAGCCGCACGACCGCCGTCTGTCATGGACGCGGCATCAATGTCCATTCGCAGTACAAAGATGTCAGTTGGGAGTTTGTGAAGTATGTAACCTCGCAAGAGGAATTGCTCAACATGTTTAACTCCCTCGGCATCCGCCCCGCCCACCTAGGCGCGCTGAACACTGCTGTAGAGAATGCCACAGATACCGACCAACAAAACTTGCAGGCGTCTTTGGCTGGTGCCGAGAATGGCTACACCTGGCCCTTGTTTGCAGAATTCTCCGAGGTGCAGCCAATCCTCTGGGCCGAGATCGAGAAGGTACTCTCCGGACAAAAGAGCGCGCAAGAAGGCTTAGATTTTGCGGCAGACGAAGCCAT
This sequence comes from uncultured Litorilinea sp., assembly GCA_946885925.1. Next base: position 83 of record CAMPHP010000216.1, on the reverse strand, counting down.
GAAGATCTTCGAGCGCGCTGGCTTGCTGTAGGTATGCCCAAGTTACTGCCCGCGCCGCTCCTGCCGCAGAGAGCAGCAGAGAG
>CAMPHP010000215.1 GCA_946885925.1 uncultured Litorilinea sp. | reverse complement strand
CCGACGAGCTACCTCTGCTCCACCCCGCGTCAATTGCTGGATTAATATACCATAGTGGAGGGGCAAAGTCAAATCCAAATTTGATTGCGCGGTAATGGATTTCTACATGCGCGCGAGCAGGGCCCTGCGGCGCAAGGTGCGTACGCCTAACCGGAGCAGTGCAACGTTGATGAGCCATGCGCCCAATCCGAGCAGGAAGACTGAGAAAGGCCCCAGGTAAAGCGCACCGGCCCCTTGGCTGATCATAATCCCCACGACTGGCAGCACGACCAGACCGCCAAGCTGGTAGGCTTCTTGGAAAGTGTTGACCCGTGCCGAAATCAACACAGTAAACCCTAGCCCCAGACCTGCTACTGCCGGGGCAACCCAAAGCGCCAAGAGCCACCACATGCCTGTGGGGAAGAAGATATATCCAAAAGTAGGCCATGCCGCAATGTTAACAACTAGGCTATACACGATAAAACCACTCCAGGCGATTGTTACGGCGGGTATCCAAGAAGCAAGCAACTTGGCTGTGAGTAGATCGAGATCGCTGGTGGGCGTGTAGAGCAGTGCTTCGAGGGTCTTGCGTTCCTTTTCGCCAGCGATGCTGTCGGCAGCGACGACACTGGCAACCATGATCGGCAGGATGAGATAAAGGGGGGCGAAGTAATAGACCACCATCAGCACGATCATGCGCTGCGTTTCGTTATAGGGAGCTAGTGCCTGCTGAAAAGATGGTGGGAAACGAAAGAATAACTCGTTAATTTCGTTGGTCGGCGGGGGGAGACCCGCCATCTCCATAATCTGAGGCAAGGCGGCGAAAGTGGCTGGGAACAAGACAGTAAAGAGCGCTGGGATGATAATCAATGGCAGCATCACACTTTTTGTGCGCGTGAGGACCTTAATATCTTTCCAGACAATGGCAAAGATTGCACGCCAGTTCATGCTGTCTCCTGGGCCGGAATAGATGGGTAAGATGTGTGGAGCGCGAAGTAGACATCTTCCAGTGTCGGCTCGTCGTGATCCACACGGTAAAGCCGCACACTTGCGGCGACCAAAGTTGCGATCACATCAGGTATTTGCTCGCGCAGGATTCCTGCGACGGTTACACCTAGTGCATCTAAGGTGGGGGGCGCGGTGGTGAAGCTTGCCAGTATTGCCATGGCAAGGTCAGTCTGGGAGGGATCGATTTCCAGCTTGAGCTGAATTTCAGAGACGATGTCACGAGCAAGCTGGCTGGGTGTGCCTAAGGCCAGTAATTTGCCCCGCTGGAGGACGGCGACCCGCTGGCAAAGCTTTTGCGCCTCATCCAGGTTATGGGTACAGAGAAAGATTGTTTTGCCCTCATTACGACTTAGATGTCGGATGAGGTCGTGGAGTTGGCGTGTGACCACTGGGTCGAGTCCAGAAGCCGGTTCATCAAGAAAGATCAGGGCTGGCTGGTGGACAAGGGCGCGGGCCAGTGCTAATCGCTGCTTCATGCCTTTGCTAAAGCCCGCCACGCGGTCATGTGCGCGCTCAATGAGGCCAAAGAGGGTGAGTAGTTCGTTGGCACGGCTACGCACGATCGCATTGGGCACACCGTAGATTGCCGCGAAAATGGCAAGGTTTTCATAGGCAGTCATGCGGTCATCGAGCGAAGGAGTCTCTGTGAGAACTCCTGTCTGGCGGCGCAGTTGTGGCCCCTGGGTGATTGGATCCAAATCCAAGACTTGTGCATGACCGTGCGTGGGTGCTAGCAAACCGTTGAGCAGGCGCACAGTGGTAGTCTTGCCTGCGCCATTGTGACCGAGGAAGCCAAAGATCTCGCCAGAATTGACTTCGAGGGTGAGGTTATCAACCGCGGTTTGGTTGCCAAAGGTGCGCGTGAGCTGGTCGGTCTGGATAACTACTTCAGGTTCGGAGGGATTTGCATGTTGTTGCGTAACAAAAGGCATGAAAGGGTATCTCTAATTTGCACGCAGCCATAGAGCTACGGCGGCAGTAACGACAATAGCGAGAATTGCACTCGGCAGCATATATTTGCGTAGTTTTGGCGCACCGATCATATAGACCATGCCGGATCGGACTATCGTATTGGAGAGGACTGCCAATACGACAGCTTGGGCAGCGGTTATGATTTCAATGCCATTTGGTTGGTTGCTCAATTCCGCCATAGAGAGCGTAATGGCGTTGACATCTACCAATCCCGCCAAAATACTTGAAACGAAGATCCCGGTATCGCCAAAGTAGAGTTGTGCTGTGCTTGAGACCAGTAGAATAAGCGCATAGAGCGCACCAAAGGTCAATGCCGGTCTTAGCTCGAAGGGGTTAACCAGCGCCACCTCTTCAGTGCCATCCTCGCGGTGGCGCATAAAGAGAAAGGCTGCATAGGCGACCAAGATCAAAGCCCCAGCCAAGAGAGGCAGCCAGAGAACACCCAGTAATGTGCTGTTGACCACGCCGATTTGCACAAGCACACGTAGATACATGACCGCCCAAGCAGTGGTAATGGCAATGGCAAAGTAAGGAGACAATTGTGGTTCTTCGCGGCTGCGTCTGCCAAAGCTCAGTGTGACTGCTGTGCTAGAAACGAGCCCGCCCAAGAAGCCGGTCAGCGTGATGCCGTGGCGCATATTGACGACTTTCATTAGCACATAGCCTAGAAAGCTAATGGCCGAGATGAAGACCACCATGAGCCAGATTCTATAAGGATTGAGCACATCAAAGGGAGGTGGGCCAAAGCCACGATCGGGCAAGATGGGGAGAACAACCCCAGTAATAACGGCAAACTTGAGCGTTGAAGCAACATCTTCGGAACTGATATTGTGGGCGAACCTGTGCATTTCTCCTTTGAAGGAGAGGAGGATGGTTGTAACAACGCCAATTGCAGCAGCCAGCGAGATATATTGCCAATAGCAGAGGGCACCACAGAGGACTGCGATAAAGGCGGCTACCTCAGAGGTGCTGCCATCACCGCTTAGGTGTAGATAGGCGGCAATCATCAGTCCGCCCAGCACAGCAATCACCGCAACCAGGGGCCAAGGAGAGCCAGTAATGTCACTGAGCATGCTCCCTACACAGCCCGCGATTGCCAGGAGTGAGAAGGTGCGAACACCTGCAAAGAGCTTGATATCGCGCGTTTCGGCGGCACGTTCGCGCTCTAGTCCAATGAGCATGCCAATCACCAGTGCAGCGCCAAATCGATAGAAAAGGTGTGCCTCTGTCGTAAACATTATGGAATCAGTGTTGGCGCTTCGCAAGCACTTGCTCAATGAAGCAGGACAAAGTGCTTGCGTGAACCGGTGTGGGCGCGTCGGCAACTATCAAGAGTTGATTAACCGCGGCGCATAAGATATGTCAGATCTGACGCCATTTCAGCGCCTTTGGTTCCATACGGGAAGATGATACGGACATAGCCTTCGGGATCAATGACTGTGACCGCCGACGTATGGTCAACGAGATAACCAGTATTCTCCGAGCCGGGTTGGCGCTCAAAGAAGATGCCAAATTGGCTCGCAACGGGTTGAATATCCTCCACCGTGCCTGTCATGCCGATAAAGGTAGGGTCGAAAAGTTCCAAGTAGGTGGCGAGTTGTTCGGGTGTATCACGCTCGGGGTCTACTGAAACCATCACCACCTGTAGCTTTTCTGCACGTTCCGGGCCGAGTGTCTTTGTCATCTGTTGAAGATCCATGAGCGTGGTGGGGCAGGCATCGGGGCAGTAGGTATAGCCAAAGAAGAGCACGGTGTATTTGCCGCGAAAATCGCTAAGGCTCATCGCTTCGCCTGTGGAGGAGGTTAGCGTAAAGTCCTCTGCAACGCGCTGTGATTGTAACTGGATACCGTGGAGTTCGGGTGGTAGATTCCACCAGCCAATGACCCCCACAAGTACCAATACGACGAAAACTGCACCCGCCCAGACAAGTCGCCTCGTAACGTTTGGACGAGACGATGGTGCAAGTGGCTGTGCAGGATCTGTTTCAATTGGGGTCGCTTCAGTGTGATTTGCTTCAAGCGGCTTCGCCTCAAGTGGCGTTGTTTCAGTAGAGATATCGAGTTTAGTCATGGTCTTTGAGCAAATGGGTGACAGAGAAAGAGATGGGCAGCTTCATAGGCATAGTGGTTGATACCTTGGCTCTTTTGCGCTTCATCAACTACCAACTGAAGGTCATGTTGGAGCAGCTTCATATCGGGCGTGGCAGTGTGATAGAGTGCGCGCACGATGCCCCATCCGTCCACCAGGGCAAAGACAGGATCAGTGGTGAAGGAGCCATCATTGTTTTGGATGTAACGAGTTTGGAAGCTGGTACTAATCATTTTGAGTTGCGCCAGATCACCGCTGGCGAAGTGCCAACGGGTGGTATTCGCGCCTAGTTCTTTCGCATAGGTATTTAGGGCTTCTGGTGTATCGTAGGTTGGATCCGTTGAGATCGTGACGAACTCTAGCGGAATGTCGCCCATCTCAACAGCATTCAGCGCCGCTTGCATGTCTCGTAACGTTTCGCTGGTTTGGGGACAAGGAGCAGCACACTCTGTATGGGTGAAATTGTAAATGACAATGCTGCCACGTAGGGCTTCGTTGGTTAGGCGGTTACCGTCTTGGTCAACCAGCGAATAGCCGGGGGCAAGGCCGATACGCGGCAGGATCTTGATGGGTTGTAAGATAGCAAACGCTAGCATTGCCACAAGGGGTAGCAGCAAAAGCAGAACCCACAGCCGCGAGGGGGGCCGGAGATCACGTACCCAGGCGGGCTGTTGAATGTCTGTACTCATAAGGAGTTCGTGCTACAGATTGAACAGTGAACAGTGCCTTCACGCAACGCGCACATCATCTAGGAGTATGTATACAACACCTCGGGTTGTACTGTTGTAGTGTACAGTACAACCCGAGGTGTTGCAATAGAAGTGGTTTAGAAAATGGCAGTGGCAGGCGTTTCTATGAGAGCGTAGCGTCAGATTCCTGCTTTCTGACTAATGGCCGGAGTCGTTGGGCGCTCCCGTGCCATGAAAGACCGCCATATCCTCTTCCCCCGCTACATAGAGATAACCAGCCAATCCCCGTTCCAAACGACTTAGCGCATGGTCGACAAGAATGTAGCGCCCTGGCACATCAACCTTGAATTCCACCATAGTTGCGCCACCAGGGGCGACGGTTGTCGTCTGTACGTCGCTTAGTGGCGGAGCGGTTAAGGATGCCTGGTCATATACACGGTCGAAGATCTCTCCGATCAGGTGGAACGAGGAGGTAGCATTGGGACCGCCGACGCCGAAGTAGATGCGGACTGTATCACCAACATCAGCGTGCATGGCATATTCATCGAGTGTTAATGCGCCCGCGGCTCCATTGAATACAAAGTATTCCGCATCCTCAGACAGCATCTTCTCGTGGCTAAAATCTAGATGACCGGCGGTACCAAATGGCTGCGCCGTGTAGATTTCGCCTTGCATCACGTAGAATTCATGATCGACCGGCGGTAGACCGCCTACAGGCTCGACCAGAATCAGGCCATACATGCCGCTAGAAATATGATGCCCGATGCTCGGCGTTGCACAATGGTAGACATAGAGACCAGATTGCAGTGCTTGAAAGGTGAAGGAAGTTTCTTGTCCTGGAGGCGTTTGGGTATAGACTGCGCCGCCACCAGGCCCTGTCACGGCATGTAGGTCAATCGAGTGTGGCAGCACACTTCCCGCTTCATTATGCAGATAAAAATCAATAGTATCGCCGACACGCACACGAATCATTGGCCCTGGTACTTGACCATCAAAGGTCATGTAGCTGTAGGTTGTGCCATCAGCCAATTGGCCGGTGACCTCGACTGTGTTCATGTCAATCCGAATCGTTTGTGCCGCACGATCTCCAACGGGTGGGGGTACATCAGCCGGGTTGCGGATAATTGACACGGCATCTGCGGCGGCTGGCGCGGCAGATGTCATATTGATATGTTGCGTGGTCGCATCTCCCCCTTGATTTTCAGCTTGACTGGACTCGGCAGGCGTGACTTCATCCGCTGTACCAACAACGCGCAGCAGACCTCTCATGCCCAGGTCGCGGTGACCAGGAACTGAGCAGTAGTATTCAAATTCGCCTGGTTGGGTGGCGACAAACTCTACCGTGACGGTTTGTTCATCTTCCGTCATGTTGCCCGTATGCACACCAAAGGCAT
>CAMPHP010000214.1 GCA_946885925.1 uncultured Litorilinea sp. | reverse complement strand
GCGCCGTTTTGCAGAAACCCTCGAGGAAGCCGGGAACACGCTGGGTGGCTTCCTCGAAGGCGTAATCTTGACTAACTTGCCATTACGAGTAACTCTCTAACGCTTTCTTTACCACTGCACAGAACGCATCTGCTGTCGCTCCATCCAATACCCGATGATCATAGCTAAAGGCCAGTGAAGTCATTGGCAAGATAGCCACTGCGTCACCTAAACTTGGTTCCAGCGGGCTTCCTTGGCTCATGACAACTGCACGCTTTTCTATAGCGCCAACACCAAGAATGCCAGCTTGTGGCTGCACAATGATTGGCGTCTGGATTGTACTGCCGGACGTACCATAGTTTGTCAGGGTGAAGGTACCATCAGCGAGATCATCAGCGCGGAGTTGGTTCTTGCGCGCCCGGTCAGCCAGTTCATTAACTGCCCGCGCAATGCCCATCAAACTAAGATCACCCGCATTCTTGATCACTGGCACAATTAGCCCGCCCAATCCATATTCATCTTGGGGCAACGCAACAGCCATGCCGATATTGTAATAGCGCTTAATCAGCACGCCTTCATCAGTATACGAGGCATTCGCCGCGGGAACTGCTTTCAACCCTGCGACAATCGCCTCAACAAAGTAAGCGGTAATCGTCAGATTCACACCGGATGCGGCAAACTCGTCCTTGTGCGCCTTGCGATGGTTGATCACCGCCGACATATTGACATCCCACACAGTCGTGACATGGGGAGTCGTCGTCCAGCTTTGCACTGTATTCCGTGCAATCGCCTGGCGCATGCGCGTATGCCTGACAAGCTCTTCGTTGGCACCGGCTTGTACTGGAGCAGCAGCCTCTTTGGGTTGGGTCTTGGGCGCGGCTTCCCTCTCAGCAGGTTTGGCCTCGGGCTTTGTCGGCGCAGTGACTGGAGCCTCGGCTTGCGCGCTGGCAGCCTTCTTCTGACCAGGAATGGCACGAGGAGCCTCAAAGCGCGGTTCCACCGTGACGCCCTTGCCCTGCTCCCGGCTTGCCACTGCGTTCATCACATCATAGCGGGTAAGCGTACTCAATGGTCGCCCCCCGGCAATCTCTCGTAAATTCACATTGTATAGTGCTGCCAATCGCACCACACTTAATGGCGCGACATCGGCAAGGTCCCCAGGCAACGGTTCCAGCTCCTTGGCCTGACCAGCCTTGCCTGTTTCTGCCGTAGCCAGCACATCCCCTTTGGTGATGCGACCGCCAGGGCCAGTCCCTGATACACCATCTAGGTCTACGCCCTTATCTGCTGCGACGCGCTTGGCAACAGGAGAGGCCTTGATTGCATGGCCGTTTTCCGATGGCGTAGCCACTTGGGGGGACGTCTCATCAGCCTCATCCTTCTTACCGGATTCCTCCGCTTCTGCTACAGTCTCGCGCTCATTCTGCGCAGCAGCTTCAGCTTCTGCCGTGCTAGCACCCTCAGCTTGCCCGCCGCTATCACCGCTATCGGCACTCTCACCTTCAGCGCCGATGATTGCAATAACAGTATTCAAATCAACCAAGGAGCCTTCCGGCTGATTGATCTTCAGCACCTTGCCAGATACAGGCGCAGGGACTTCAGTATCCACCTTATCCGTGGCAACTTCCAACAGTACATCACCTGCCTGAACTTCGTCGCCCTCTTTCACCAACCAGCGGCTGATGGTGGCATCTTCTACACCTTCTCCCAAATCTGGAAGCTTTACTTCTGTCGCCATGATCGTTCCTCGTCTTAGTTAGTCCTCAATGCCTACCCCCTACAGCCCCCTTGCAGGGGCGGGCGCGGATCAGGCCGCTACGGGGCGGAGCATCATTTCTAGAACCGCAGCCTTCATCTTTCTCTTCCAGGGCAAAAGTTCCTCTTCCAGCGGCTTTGAAACTGGAATTGATGCGGGAGCCATGCCCAAACGCCGTGCGGGTGACTCTAGCAAATGCGGTGCTTCTTCGTAGATACGTGCGACGACTTCAGCGCCAATGCCGCTGTTTGCCTGAGATTCGTGTACAGCCAACAACCGGCCTGTCTTTTGCACCGATTGGTATACTGTTTCCATATCCAGCGGCACAACGCTACGCAGGTCAACTACCTCAACATCGATACCATATTCGGCGGCAAGTTCTTCGGCAGCTTCCAATGCTTGCAACACGCAATAGGAGACAGTGGCAAGCGTTATATCTTTACCCTCGCGTTTGATGTCGGCCTTGCCGATGGGCACAACGACCTCTTCGCCCACATCGGGCAGATCGCCGCGGGTGAAATAAAGCATCTTGTGTTCTAAGAAAACCACTGGATTTGGGTCACGGATGGCCGAAATCAGCAGCCCTTTAGCATCGTTTGGGGTTGAGGGGGCAACTACCTTGATACCTGGGAATTGGGCAAAGGCGCTTTCCACAGCTTGGCTGTGCTGAGAGCCATAGCCCTTGCCACCCCCTTGTTGGCCGCGAATCACCATTGGGACTTTTAAAAGCCCGCCAGTCATATAATGCATCTTGGCAGCCTGGTTCAAGATTTGATCTGCACAGACTAAAAAGAAGTCCATGTACATCAATTCGACAATAGGGCGCATTCCCACAATCGCAGCACCCACAGCCATGCCCATAAAGCCTTGCTCGCTAATGGGTGTGTCAATGACACGCTGGGGGCCAAATTCATCCATCAAATTGCGGGTGACACGGAACAGACCGCCATAATGGCCCACATCTTCGCCAATCAGGAAGACACTTTCATCCTGCCGCATCTCTTCCTTGATTGCTTCATTGACTGCCTGAATATAGGTCGTCTTTCGCATGATTTAATCCTCAAATAAATGAGCCGCTGACCGGGCACAAACCCTAGGCGGCAAAAACGTCAGTATAGGCTTCGGCTGGGTCTGGCCAAGGGCTATTCTGGGCATACTCGACTGCCTCAGCCACAACCTTCTCCACCTCCTCGGCGATCTCGTGGAGTTTCTCTTCCGGCACGCCCCGCTCCAGCAGTTTATTTCGCAGCACAACCAGCGGCTCATGTGCACGCGCCGCCTCAATTTCTTCGGGGCTGCGATACGTCTCCAAGTCACCTGCCATGTGACCGGCAAGGCGATAGGTAATGCCCTCGATAAAGGTAGGGCCTTCACCTGCCCGTGCTCGTTTAGCAGCTTGGCTTACCGCGGCATGGACAATTTCCACATCATTGCCATCAATCTGCATGCCGGGTATGCCATATCCTTCAATCCACTTATATATATGTTCGATAGAAGATGCACGATGAATCGGTGTCATCTCGGCATAGCGATTATTTTCACAGTAGAAAATAACAGGAAGACTCCACTTGGAGGCCATATTAAAGGTCTCGTGCATGACACCCTGGAAGATTGCGCCTTCGCCAAAGAAAGTAATGGCAATGCGGTCGTCGCCACGAATCTTCGATGCCAACGCCATACCCGCGGCGTGAGGAACCTGCGCCGCGACGATCCCGTTTGCGCCCATCAGATTCAAGGCGGGATCTACAAAGTGCATGGAACCACCCTTGCCCTTGGCAAAGCCATCTGCCTTCCCCAATACTTCGGCAATGGCTTTCTTGATATCCATACCACGTGCCAACGAATGATGGTGACCGCGATAGGTGGAGGTTAGATAATCTGTCGGACGAAGTGCCGCCGCGCTACCTACTGCGTTACCTTCGTGACCGATGGCGGTGTGCATAGCCCCACCAATTTTTCCCGATTCCGCCAGTTCCAACAATGATTCCTCAACTCGGCGGATAGTTAACATCGTTCGATACATCTGTTCAAGCTGCTCCTTCGGGAGCTTGCTAGGCTTGACTTTTGTCGCCGCGTTGGAGGAAAGTACGCTGGCTTGTACTGAGGTTGACATGAAGGCATCCTTCCTTTGGACAGTATGACAATGCAGAGGCGACATCCTCGCCTTGCCTGCCTCTGCGCAAGGTACTTAAAAGATACTTAAATTAGAGGTACATCAAGAAATCGACGTTGATAACCCGAACGGCTATCATTCACTATGCGCGGCCCTCCTGAATTCAGGTGTGTGCCGCGCCTCATAATCAACAGTATAATCAATAGTTCGTTTTCAGAAGCGTTCTATAAGAACACGATGGTAGATTATACCATACAAGAAACGCAAGGGTACTCCCCGCCAAGTGGAGATAGGCAATTACGAACTTCGTAGTCCCCTCTGATTTCCTTCTCTCCTTTTTCGTGTGCTCTTTTGCAAATAGTCACAGCCTGGAGAATGGCTAAAGCCTACTCTATTTCGTCGCCACAACCTGTCTGTTTGGCTCCAAATTGGCCCAAATTTTACAGAGACTTCACCTGGTGCTATCCTGTTTACACGCTATGTACACCCACCAATGCGTGGGACCTTGCGGATGGTGATGAACAACGACTTCATCCTGCCGCCATTTTATGTTGCTGCTCGCCAGGGAGGCAAACCATGTCTGTATCGTCCGGAACGGATCACGCCACAGTGGGGACCAATGGAGAAGCTTCGGCGGCTCCCACCACTTCAGCCAATCCTGCACGCCAAAGTGGCTCACGTTCCACCCAGGCCGTTCATGCCGGTGAACGGCGTTACCGCGCCCATGAGAGTCTTACCGTTCCTATTGTTCAAACATCGGTCTATACCTTCCGCAACACAGGCGCGCTAGTTGATTATGTAGATGAAAAGATGTTCTGGGATGAACCGGAACGTGAAGATTATGGGCGCTATGGCAATCCCACTGTGCGCGCCGTCGAAGCCAAGTTGGCAGCGCTAGAAGGCGCACAGGATGCCATGCTGCTCAGCAGCGGTATGGCGGCAGTGACAGCTACCCTGCTTTTGCTTGTGAGTCAAGGCGACCACATCGTATTGACCAATGATTGCTACCACAGCACGCTCGACTTTTGTCGCAACTTCCTGCCTCGTTATGGCGTAGAGTCTACAGTGGTACGCTGTGGCGATTACGATGCTATTGAAGCAGCCATTCGCCCCAACACGAAGCTCATCTTCTCCGAATCGCCCACGAACCCCTTTATGCGCTGTCTAGATCTCCAACGCTTGGTAGAGATCGCCCGGCGTCACAAAGTAAAGACCGTCGTTGACACAACTTTTGCCACACCCATGAATCTGCGTGCGCGAGATTATGGCGTGGATATTGTGATCCACAGTGTGACAAAGTATTTAGCAGGTCACAATGACGTAATGGCTGGAGCCGTGATTGGCAGCTTTGATGACATCACTCCTTTGCGAAAAGCACAGGCGACGTTGGGGGCTATTGTTGATCCCCACGCGGCCTACCTGATTCTACGAGGCCTTAAGACACTCGCTTTGCGGATGGAACGCCACAATGCCAACGGCCTTGCTGTAGCCCGCTATGTAGAAGGACATCCAAAAGTACGCAAGGTTTGGTATCCAGGTTTGGAGAGCCATCCCGACCATGCCGTTGCTGCGGCAACACAACAGGGCTTTGGCGGCGTAGTCTCGTTCGAGATCGATGGTGATGCCGAGCGTACCTATCGCTTTATCGACGCGCTAAAAATCCCCACAATCGGCCCTAGCCTAGGCGGTGTAGAAAGTTTGATTAGTCCATTAGCATTGATGGGCTTTGCAGAGGTATCGCCTGAAGAGCGCGAGGAGTTGGGTATTCGTGACGAGCTAGTGCGCTTGTGCCTGGGCATTGAGGAGACAGAGGATCTGCTGGCGGATCTAGCTCAAGCACTTGAGCAGATCTAGTTGCCCAAGCCAATAAAGGGCTAGAGTACCCTACAGGGGGTGTGCACACCCCCTGCCGTAAACAGTCCTAGATCACCTTCCTGGAAGCTTTGGAGCTTCCAGGAAGGTTTTTAATTTCTAACCTTCTGAACTCTCAGCCTTTTTCGATGCGCGCTTAGGCGTAGCAGACTTCTTGGTCGTGCTCTTCTTGCTCGTCGTCTTGGCTGTAGATTTCTTACTCGTAGCTTTCTTTGTCCCTGTGCTCTTGCTTGCCGTGCTGCTCGTCTTGCGTCTACGGGCGGGCTTACTTGCCCCATTGGCAGACTTGGCTGCAATCCATTCCATTGCCTGCTCCAAAGAAACAGCTTCGGGCGCAATCTCTTTCGGAATGGTAGCGTTGATCTCCCCATGCTTGACATAGGGGCCATAGCGCCCGGACAGAATCTGTAT
>CAMPHP010000213.1 GCA_946885925.1 uncultured Litorilinea sp. | reverse complement strand
TCTTCGGTAGGTTCTACAGTTGCTTCTTCAGTAGCTTCTATTGTGGCTTCTTCTGTTGGCTCGACTGTTATTTCTTCGGACGGCTCGGCAGTGGCTTCTTCTGTCGCTTCTTCAGTTGGCTGGGCCATCATTTCTTCGGTCGCGGCGGGAGCGGCGGCTTGAGCAGATGGGGCGGGGCGAGTGGGAATAATCAAGACTTGGCGTTTGTAGAGCCCGCTGTTGCGCTCTAGACCATTGGCAGCAGCCAAGGCATCAAGGTCTACACCAAAATCCTCGGCAATTTTGACAAGTGAATCGCCTGCCTGGACTGTATAAGTCGTCTGTGAAGAGGGAGCAGCTTGTGCCGCGGTCGTGGGAACTTGCACTGCGGAAACAACGCTCGTACTCTCGGCAGCAGGCGTGGGCGTGGCAGCAGCCTCTTCATCACTTGCTTCGCCATCACTAGAAGCTGCGCTCCTTGCTAACGACATTTCCCCCGACATGTCTGCGCTCTCTTCGCTTGTTGCAACAGCGGGAATGAGAAGCTGTTGCTGCTTGTAGAGTTGCGTGTCAGGTGTCAAACCATTCGCCTCAGCTATCGCTTCCACACTCACGCCAAACTCTTTGGCAATGAGCTGAAGTGAGTCGCCCCCCTGCACAGTATAGATGACATCTTCATGATAGGCCTTTGCTGGTCTCAGTCCCTCTTGCCAAAAAAATTGGACTGCCAAGGCAATGGCGAGAACTGCAACAGTTACCAAGCTCCATGTACGGACCTTGAGACGTGCCATGGTTGGGCTTCTCCTATTTTTTTATGACCTAAGATTCAAGAGTTGTGATGAAGGGCGACGATGTTCACGCTGTAGTGTTCATGCTGTAGGATGTGTACGGGCTTGAAAGAGCATCTATCTCCGAGCATCATATCTACAGGCATGAGATTGCACTAGTGTAACATAACTTGCTTTCCAGTGCGAAACGTCATTAAAATATCAACCGTTTTGTTGTCGAGATGTTTACAGTTTTCTCACACTCCTCTCTGGTAAGGATGTAATCATGCTCCCAAGCAGCAACCAAAGTGCAACAATTTTAGTTGTGGAGGATGAACGAGCGGTAGCACGAGAGTTAATTTATGGGCTGCGCGAGGAGGGATTCACCATAGAATGGGCGGAGACAGGGAGGGCGGCGATGGCGCTGGTTGATCAACTAATCACCCGTGGCAACCTTCCTCGGAGCCACCCAGGGATTCTCAGCTCCAAGGAAGGGGTACGACCGGTAGATCTCTCCTTATTAGAGTGGCTGCACTTGTACGGGACCGCTGCCTAAGCGGCCTTCTTCTATGACGAGGGCGATGCCGCCGCCAGTGAGTGGGCGCTCGCTATCTTCTGCTGTGACGATGGCTTGACCGTCCACGTAGCCGGTGATTTGGTTGCCCTTGACTTCTAGGCGCAAGAGATGGGTTTGGCCGAATTGCCAGGGAAGGTCGGCTTGTGCCAGGGTAGTATCGCCATCTAGCGCCTTGATAAGTTTGACCTGGTTGTTGGGTTCGAGCACGAGCGCATAGAAGCGGCGCATCCCCTGGACGCGTGCTGCGATTCCTGCGGATGCAACCATATGGGGCGTGACGGTTGCTTGGACGGCGTAGTCGGTCCATTCACGCGTGCCTGTAATGAAGAGGCCGCGACCACGATTTTGCATCAGCCGGACATATTCATCGGCGCGGGGCGCAACCTGATCCACCCCATCCACCCATGCCATGCGCCACATATCGCCCGTATGGTCCGGGCGGCGCAAAACGAGGTCGGGTGTGCCATCCCAGGTGACACTATCAATATAGATAGAGCCGCTGGCATGGCTGGGGCTGTGGAGTTCGATGCCGATAGCAGCAATTGGTGCGCCGCCTGTCTCCTCAATTTTCCAACCGAGTTCATAGTTCTCACCTGCTGCCAACTCCACCATAGGCCCACGCACCAGTGCCAGCGTGTCGCCAGCTGCATAGACGCGTAGATAGAGATTGGCTAGCACCGGGCCGCGGTTGTTGGCATCGGTGCTGATCAATGCGCGCACGGTTTGACCGGGATAGAGTTGAGGCGCAGCATGCAGGGCATAGCCGCGATTCTTGAAATAGTTGGCGACCTCTAGCGAGGGAACAAATGTTGCGCGCCCTACTCGCGCTGCGCGCCCGGGTGCAAGGCTTCTGTAATGAATGACGAGGCTGTGGCGACCTTCTAGGCTGTGTCCGGCGACATTCTCCACGGTGGCAACGCCAGAAGTCTCTGGCTCGTCTTCGGCAACAAAGCCTTGCATAGCTCCAGGAAGGTCAAAGTGATAGCGTGCGCCTTGCTTGGGGGCGAGCGCAGGCAGCCCCGCCAGGGCGCGTCCTGTGTTGACAATGGCGTACGTCTCGCTGACAGCATCGGTTAACGCCCGACCTCCATCGGCAGTAGGTAGATACATACGGTCTGCGACAGGCCCACGCCAGTCGGGACCCGTGGACAAACCCGCCAATCCCAACTTGATCCCTAAGAGGCAGCCTAGATTGCCCGAATTGCAATCGGTGTCCCAACCACAGGTATTGACAATCATCAACGAGCGTTGGAAGTCGTCTTCGCCATGGAGCAGAGCGTGGATGATCAGCCCGTGGTTGGGGACCATGTGGCAGTTGCCCCCATAAGTGTCGTAGCCATAGGTGGTGGCAAGTGCTGCGCGCGTCTTGCGCCAGTCGTGGGGCATCTCTGCATGCCAATCGCGAATGTCTGCGATCATGCGGTAGATGACCGAATCAGTGGGGATGAAACTGACGGCTGTATCTAGCAACTTGTTAGTATCGGACTCGACAAAGGCCAATGATTCCATCGCAGCTAATACTTGCGCTCCATAGATGGCTTCACCATCATGGCTCACGCTGGCGGCACGCCGCGCCAGGTCAACCGCCAGTTCGGGATCACCCGGAGCCACCATTGCCCATCCATCAATGAAGATTTGTGCGCCGATCTGTTCGGCAACTACTTTGCCATTGCGGGCAATCGAGCCGCTTTCGGGGGCGGGGATGCCTGCTTTCAGGCGCAGATAGGCAGTATGTTCGGTTGAATTGCCTAACCCACCCCACCAGAGAATTGTGCGCTCTTCGATTAGATAGTTGAGCCAGGTTTGACCAATTTGAGCTGGGCGGAGGTCACGGCAATAGTCATAGTCAGCGAGTGCGCGCAGAAAGGTAAAGGTGCCAGAAATGTCGTCGTCGGTGACAATGAGGGGGACGCCAAAGCGTTGGTGGACATAATAGTTGACTTCGCCTAATTCGCGCTGGATGCGTTCATAGCTCCATCCTTCAAAGGGACGGCCCAGGTAGACACCAATAAGTTTGCCCAAAACACCAGCATAGACGCGCTCAACATAGTCAGCAGGAAGTGCCATTGTGATCTGCTTTCTTGAGAGTATTTTGTTATATCAAAGTTTTTTTACGCCAAATAAAATGCATAACTTGAAATGCATTTGATTGCAGGATAATGTGCCATACGGGAACAGGTCGCCGGAGAGATTATGTTATTTGCGAGTATAGCAGATAGGAGAGGAGTGGACTAGTCTTGCTGGCACTATCGTTTGTGGGAGGTGCCGCCAAGATGGCGGCGTTCCGGCCCCAGCATAATATGGAACCCCATCGGCCTGCCTCCATGCGCCAGCCCACGAAAATTGTGGTACAATGAATAAATATGCTGTTGCAATAACAGGTTGACCTGCCCTACTGTGCTGTGTGGGTTTGGAACCGGCACTGGATTTGGGCCATGCGTTGAGGAAAACAGCGATGAATGATTGGGTAACATTTGAGGAAATACCAACTGCGTCCGAAGTCTATATGATAGCTGGGTGGCAGCAATGGGCGGATGCTGGTTCGGTTTCATCAGGATTGCCCCAATACTTGATCACCCATACCAACGCGCGCAAAATTGGGGAAATCAAGGCAGATGGATTCTACCTATTCCAGATTCCTGGGACTCATCATCTCCTGCGTCCAGAAGTACATTTTGAGGAAGGCTATAGCGAACAGATTCACCCCCGCCGCAACGAGTTTCATTATGTGGAACTAGGCGAAAAGGGATTGGTGATCTTTACTGGTGAAGAGCCACACATCAACATAGATAGCTATGCGGATGGACTGTTCGATGCTATGCAGACACTAAAGGTAAAACGGGGTGCTCTGGTGGGTGGGGTCTATGGTGCGATGCCTTATGATCGCGACCGGGAGATTTCATGCAGTTATAGCTTGCGGCGTATGAAGAGCGAATTGGAACACTATGCTGTGCGCTTTTCCAACTATCAAGGTGGGGCTACGATCGGTTCCTACTTGGTGGATCGTGCCAAGTTGTTTGATGTGGAACTGTTCACCTTCAATGCCTTTGTGCCAGCCTATGACTTTTCGCCCGCGACGGCATCGATCCAAGGGGTGCGGATCGAGCATGATTACCGTGCTTGGTATGAACTAATGCGCCGGTTTAATCATATGTTTGGGCTGGGCGTTGACCTTTCTGACCTTGACCGTCAAAGTGAAGAATTAGTTGCTTCGATTGATGCCAAGATCGAGGAACTTGAGCGGACGCTGCCGCAGATCAATGTGCGGGGCTATTTAGAGAAGATTACTAGCAATTTTACCGAACACCCCTTTATGCCGCTGGATGATGTATGGGAGCAGGTCTTGGGTGATCTGTTTGATGATTTGGACGAAGGAGAATAGGCTGCGCGATTGCTTGGCGCTGTAGAGAACTTCGTGTGACTTCAGCTAGTTGAAGCGTAATAGAGGCTGGCTACTTGGTAGAGGAGGAAGGAGGTCCCGCCACCCAAAAGGTGGCGGGCTCCCGAAGATAGAGGAAAAGGAGGAACCAAAAGAGGTAAGTATAGAAGAGTGGAATGCTGCAAAGCCCGCTCCCCAGTTGACTTTGCAACTCCGCCGAGTTCGCGTTGCCGGTCGCTCTTTGGAGTAGGTGTAAGTTGTCTGCCCCCAGATTTGTTACACCCACATGCCGCTATTGTAGCACGGGCTGGGGGGCTGTGCATTGTGCGACATGCACAAATATTTTGCGGGTGAACGTGGAATTTTGCACAATCGAAATGAAAACGAATTGTACAATTGTGCATGTTGTTGAGTAAGTGGTCGCTGCGCCCGCTTTTTCCCTCTGTTTGCAATTTTTTGTCCGCCTCTGCTCTCCCCTGTGCCGCATATTGCCCTGAATCTCAGTAGTTTCATACTGATCTCTTGTGACAAAAGGCGCAAGTTTGTTCGTTTTGCTACTGAAGAAGTAGGACGTGCATGTATTTTACTTCTCTTGCGTCTCTCCACGCTTGATGATTCCCTTGACAGGTTTCTGTCTATTTTCCCCTTGTCGCGCGCAAAAGGTAATAAAGCTGTCAGTTTTTAGACAAACATTCCACCAAAATAGTGTGATATAGTGATCGATGACAGAAGTTATCAAAGAATCTGTTGGAATTATCCAACAGAGTTACTGGCGGCTGGCAAATTTGTAAATATTTGACAGCAAGCGATGGGATAAACCATCGGGCTTCTGCACGAATCGCTGTACTCACTATATTGATATTGCTTGTCAAAATTGCTCGTCAAAGCTGATCTTGCTACTTATGCCATCCATCTCCCGTCCACGCTCTTGCTTTGCTATTTTGCTGATGGTAATTGTTTTATTGGCGCTAACCCCTCGCCTCGCATCGTCAGCACCTAGCTTCCAACCTAATACAGACCATCATGTGCTGGTTCGCTTTGAACCTAACACTACACCGGCAGCACGGGATGAAGCGATTTCCCAGATGGGGGGGCAACTAGTCAAGTGGATCCCCCAGATCCATGTCGCTGAGATTCGCCTGCTTGCACAAGATGGCATGGTGACGACATCAACGCTTTCACGCATGGGGAGTGAAGCGGTTACTTTTGTGGAAGCTGATTTGACGGTGAGAGCTACCTATGAGCCAAATGATCCGGATTTCAGCGATGCGACGATGCGCTATGGCCTTGACCATGTACAGGTGCTGGATGCCTGGGATGTGATTACAGGCTCTGAAGAGATCATTATCGCCGTGGTGGATTCGGGCATTGAATTAACTCATCCCGAATTCGTTGGGCGACTGGTTCCAGGCTATGACTTTATTCAGAATGATAC
>CAMPHP010000212.1 GCA_946885925.1 uncultured Litorilinea sp. | reverse complement strand
GCATAGGCGATGAAGGTGCTGTCCCAGCCGCTGGATGTCACCAGCGTTTGCAATGCACGTGCGGCGGCGAGGGCGGCAACAGGATCATCCCCGCGTACCGCTAACACAGCCTCCACTACATCATGGCTAAAGCCTTGTTCCAGCAACACACCTTGCAAGCGGCGCATGACAAAAGCAGCTGTCTCGGCAAGCGCTTCAGCACTGACAGGAACGGGTTGGAGTTCGGCGGCAGCCGCCAACCCAGCGCTAATGCTAAACGAGACATTAGCTGCCAGCAGGTTGTTGACAATGCCCAACGCGGCGCGGCGCAATCCATAGGGATCAGCGCTACCCGTGGGGATGGCTCCTACGGCGAAGAGCCCGACAAGGCTATCCAATTTGTCTGCCAAGCTCAAGGCAAGACCAGGCAGCGACGCAGGATTAGCATCACCAGCGGTACGTGGCAAGTAGTGCTCGCGGATGGCCTGGGCTACGGCGGGAGATTCGCCACTTGCCAGGGCATAGATTTCACCCATGATACCCTGGAGGCTGGTCATCTCCACGACCATGTTGGTTACGAGGTCGGATTTAGAGAGTTCGGCGGCGCGCTTTGTAGTTGCCACCTCCTCATCGCTGGCTCCAAGCATGATTGCGATCCGCGGAGCTAGTTGTTCGAGCCGTTTGACCTTATCCAACATGGAGCCAAGCTTCTGGTGGAAGGTCAGTGTGGCTAGACGTGGCGTAAAGCTCTCTAGGTCACGGCTTGTATCTTGGCGATAGAAGTAGGCTGCATCGGCATAGCGAGCGCGGATGACGCCTTCATTCCCTGCAATGACCACTTCTGGGTGAGCCAAGTTGATGGCGTTGGCAATGGTGACGAAGTAGGGCAGCAGTTTGCCCTCTTTTAGCAACGGGAAGTAGCGTTGATGCTTCTTCATCACACCGATAAGCACAGCCGTGGGTAACTCTAGATAGCGTTCCTCAAAGTGACCCAAGAGAGCTTGAGGTGCTTCTACCAAGTCGGTGACTTCATCGAGCAGATCCTCGTCATCAGGCGTATAGCCGCCGACCTGTGCCGCTTTCTCGTTGACCAAACGTTGAATCAGCGCGCGGCGTTCGGCGCGCTCCACAACGATCCCCTGGGCGCGTACGGCGTCAAAATAGGCCGTGGCGTTGGTGACCGGAAAGGTTGTGAACTCACCCGCTGGGAGGTTGGCAGCAGCATCGGCAAAACGAGGGCCGCGGCTGACAGTGCCACTGGTGACATTTGCCCACGTAAAGATAACAGGGTGTTCGCCATAGAGGGCGACGATCCAGCGCAGCGGGCGCGGATAGCTGGCACCACTGCTATTCCAGCGCATGGTCTTACTCCAGCGCAAGCTATCCAGTAGATCTTTGGCTAGGTTGGGCAGGACTTGTAAAGTAGGCTGGCCCACCACGCGCTTGATCGCGTAGACATAGCCCTCGCGCTGAACCAGTTCGCTCACGTCAAGCCCTTGGCCGCGTGCAAAGCCTTCTGCGGCTTTGGTGGCACGCTCCAAGCTGTCATATGCGCGCTCAAGTGCCGGGCCACGCTTCTCTACGACTTCGTCGGCCTGTTTTGGGGCCAAACCTGTGACATGGGCGACCAGGCGACGAGGTGTGCCCGTGACATGCAAGTTGGCATAGTCCAGCCGGTAGCTTGCCAGCAAGGCGCGCAGTTTCTCTTCGATCTGTGCAATACCTTCGACCACATCTTGGGCGGGCAATTCCTCAGAGCCTAATTCCAGCAGGAAATCCTGGGGCGTGCTCACAACCGGCAGCGGAGCAGGCTCGGTGGTGGCAACTTGACTCTCTGAGCTGCCCGTGCCATTGGTTAGCCAGGGGAACTCTTCGCGCTCACGTTGTTTGACATAAAGCTCGGCAATGGCACGCGCCTGGTTACGCATGGTGGTGAAGAACTTGGCGCGCTCGGTGACACCGATGGCCCCGCGCGCATCGAGCAGGTTAAAGGTATGGCTCTGGCGCAACACATAATCATGAGCCGGGATAACCAAGCCGCGCTGGATACAGGCTTCCGCCTCTGCGCGGTAAATGTCAAAAAGCGTTTTGAGCCGGTCTACATCGGCCAACTCAAAGTTGTAAATACAGTGTTCAATCTCTGCTGTGCGGTAAATCTCACCATAGAGGTGGGTATCGTCTACCTGAACCGCCCATACCTCGCGTTTGTTTTGCAGATACATGACGATGCGGTCAAGACCATAGGTGATCTCGACACTGACCGGGTCGAGGGTCATGCCTCCTGCTTGCTGGAAGTAGGTGAACTGGGTGATCTCTTGGCCGTCGAGCCAGACCTCCCAGCCCAGGCCCCAAGCGCCCAGTGCGGGTGACTCCCAGTTATCTTCGACAAAGCGGATGTCGTGGCGTGTTGGGTCGAGACCGATTGCCTTGAGGCTGCCCAAGTAAAGCTCTTGGGGATTGCCTGGATCGGGCTTGAGGATAACCTGGTATTGGTTGTGCATCTGCATGCGGTTGGGATTTTCCGCATAGCGACCATCATCGGCACGGAAAGATGGCTCGACATAAGCGACCTTCCACGGTTCAGGCCCTAAGACGCGCAAAACCGTTGCCGGGTTCATGGTGCCCGCACCGACCTTCTCACTGTAGGGTGTCCAGATTAAACAACCTTGCGCAGCCCAATATTCGTGGAGACGCAAGATCACATCTTGCATGGTAAGGGCATTTGACATAAAAATCTCTTTCAACTACTTAAATGCTATTTGTCTGATCCCCTGTCAAAGCAACCGGCTTCGGGCAAGGGGTATAAATCAAAAATGTATAATCAACTATTGCAAAACGCGGAAAGGGGTAGGTACAAAGGTCACGATAAAGCAGAGAATGACCAGGTAGCCCACCCACCGTCGCCGTCGATCCAACTGCGTCACATCATCGAGCGCCGGGGGGTGAAATGGGCCTAATACAAAGATGATTAGTCCTAACCAAAACCACCAACCCGCGAACCCAAAGTTGCGCAGCACAGGCCAGATCCGTTGCAGAGGTTCCAGCCCAGCCACAGCAAGGAGGGCCATGACTATAAGTGTTGCTATATTAACATAACGTGCGGAACTACCAAAAAGTGCGTAGACCGTGTGTCCGCCATCGAGCTGACCGACAGGCAGCAAATTGAGCGCAGTCACCAATAGGCCAATCCAGGCGGCGAAGGTAATTTGATTCATAAAGACATCTTCGCCCGTAATCGGGTCAGGCAGTGGTCTGCCAAAGACGATTATCTTGGCGAAGTAATAGAGAATGCTATTTCCTTCAAGCTGGACACCCGGAACTTGGGGGGGAATGTCTACCGGACTGGTTGAGAGACCCAGAAAGAGCAATGGGACTGCTAGGACTAATCCGGCCAATGGGCCAGCGACACCAATGTCAAAGAGCTTGCGGCGGTCGGGCACTGGTTCCTTGAGTTGGATAAACGCACCTAAAGTGCCAAAGCCGACAGGCAAGGGAATGAAGAAAGGCAGGGTCACCGCCACTTTGTGATAGCGTGCGGCAAAGTAATGACCGAACTCATGGGCTACTAAGATGCCGAGTAATGTGACGGAGAAAGGCCATCCCTTGATGATGTTTTGAGGCAAGAAGAGGTCGCTGACCTCCGTTACGCCGTCAAGATCACCGCCATACAGAGAGCCGACAAAGAGCGTGCTGATGACCGTTAGCAAAAAGAGGATTAGGTTAATCCAAGGGCGCGAACGCGCGGCAGGAGGCACGCCTGAAATGATATAGAGCGCAACGGCATCATGACCATTTTCCGGATCTGGACGCAGCATCGGGGTATAACCCAGCGGGCGCAGTTCTGCCAGCCAACGCGAAAAGGCGGTATGGCTGGGAACAGTAAGCCGTCCGCGCAGCACCAAGATCCCTTGACGTATATCACGCGGAACCTCTACTGATTCGATGGTGAGATCATTGCCAATCACACGGCGCACGCGCGTGGCAATGTCCGCGTCAACCACTTCCGATGACAACAGCGCAAGTGAATCGCTCATGGCGAGAACGAGCTTTCTACAAGGGTGAACAAAGACAACCTGCCCGCGATGGACAGATGACGATTTTACCGCAAAAGAGCATATAATGGTATAACGTTGCCTACCTGTGGCAGAAATGAGACCAAAGCTGTTGAACCAATCTGCCAGCAGAAGTGATTAGTCAGGTATGAACGGCAGGAAAACCATGAATCCATTTTTACAACGTTTACAGGAACAACCGCTTCTAGCCGATGGTGCGATGGGCACCATGCTCTATGGCCGCGGGGCAAGCAGTGAGCAATGTTTGGAGCAGTTGGTGATTGACCGTCCCGGTTGGGTGACGGGTATTCACCAAGCCTATGCGACTGCCGGAGCTGACATCATTACGTCGCACACATTTGGTGCCAATCGTTTCCGGCTGGCGCACTTTGGACTGGAAGAGAAGGTGCGCGAGTTTAATTTTAAGGCGGTGCGCCTGGTGCGTGATGTACGCGAGGTGACAGGGCGCGCGCTCTTTATTGCTGGCAATGTGGGGCCGGTTGGCAAGCGCATTGGCTGGGATAATCCGCTAGAGCGCACAGCGGTCACGGAAGCCTTTCGCGAGCAAATTGGCGTCTTATGGGAGGCTGGTGCGGATCTGTTGCTTTTTGAGACTTTTAGCGATCTGGTGGAGTTGGAGGTTGCGGTACAGGCGGCGAAGGAGTTGTGCGATCTGCCCCTGGTTGCCTCGATGACCTATAGCGGCGATGGGCTGACGTTGGCCGGGCAGGTGGCAGAGACGGTGACAACGCGGCTGTTGGCAGCGGGCGTAGATGTGATAGGGGTCAACTGTTCAGTCGGCCCAGCACAGATGGTGGAGACGCTTGCCGCGATGCAGCGCACAGCACCTAATGGGGCCTTTAGTGCCATGCCCAATGCGGGTTTCCCTGAACGAATTGAAGAACGGCTCTACTATCCCGCCAGTCCCGAATACTTTGCTGGGCATGTAGCTCAGTTCCTCGACTTGGGGGCGCGGCTTGTGGGTGGCTGTTGTGGCACGACACCGATGCATATTCGCGCCATGCGCCAGGCGATGGATGCCTATCTCGCCGGCCAACCGGGGCGGCAGACTGCAACAGTTGCCACTTCAGAAGCGTTGCCTGACTTACGTGTGGGTGAGGCGGCGGATTACGGGGTGGATGAGGACGAGGAATCTACAGGGCTGTTACGCAAATTGCGCGCCGGGAACTTTGTCATCAGCGTCGAGGTTGACCCACCGCGCGCCTTTACTGCCGAGAAGCAGATCGAGGGGGCGCGCACTGCCAAGGCAATGGGGGCTGATGCGGTGAATGTAGCGGATAGCCCGATGGCGCGCGTGCGTATGGGCGCGCTGGCGCTCTGTACGCAGATTCAGCAGCAAGTGGACATCGAGACCATTCTCCATTTCACTACGCGTGACCGTTCACTAATGGCGCTGCAAGCGGATCTGATTGGCGCGCGGGCGTTGGGGGTACGCAACATTTTGGCGCTGACTGGCGATCCGCCAAGCATGGGCGACAATCGTGAATCTACGGCCGTCTATGACGTGGATTCGATCGGATTGGTCAAGATTCTGAATACCTTTAACGAAGGGCTTGATCTTTCGGGGCGCGAGATGGGGCAGAAGGCTGGTTTTACGATTGCTGTGGCTTGTGATCCGACACGCCCGAATTTGGCTGAGGAAGTCGACCGCTTCCACCAGAAGGTGAGTGGTGGCGCGCACTTTACAATGACGCAGCCCATCTATGACGCGCAGCTATGGATAAACTTCCTCAAGCTCTACGAGGAACGCTATGGTGATTTTCCTGTGCCTGTCCTGATCGGGGTGCTGCCGCTGCAAGGCCATCGCCACGCTACCTTCCTGCACAACGAGGTTCCGGGGATTACGCTGACTGAAGAGACGCTTGAGCGCATGCGGCTCGCAGGAGCAAACGGACGGCAAGAAGGGGTGAAGATGGCCCAAGAGTTGCTATTGGAACTCAAGGAACTGCCCCATGTGCAAGGGGTCTATCTGATGCCTAGTTTTGGGCGTTATGAATTGGCGTGCCAGGTCTTAGAAGTGTTGACGCCAGAGGAACGGGGAGAGAGGATTCCTCACATAGGTTCGGAATGACAGGGTAACTTAGCTGTTCATCGTTAAAC
>CAMPHP010000211.1 GCA_946885925.1 uncultured Litorilinea sp. | reverse complement strand
GAGCGCACAGACAAAGACATCGCCGAGCAGGTCAAACGCCACAATGGTTATGGTATTTTTGAAGAAAGTGACGAAAGGCACTACGCCGAAAAGGGCTTTGCTGTAGTTGGACCACAGCCAGTTTTCCGGAATCCAACGGATGGGCAGTAGCATCACTTCACTTTGGCTCTTGAGCGATGTGGTGAGCATCCAGACAAAGGGGATGAGAAAGAGTACCGAGCCGGCCAACAGCAGTAGGTAGAGGATCGCTGCACCGGTCAGGCGGCGTAGACGTGCCATCTGTTTGTGGCGACGGGCTGTCTGTTGGCGCGCATCATCACTTGTCTGAAAGCCACGGGCTACGTTGGTTGATGTGTTCATGCGGGCTAATCCTTTTTTACTTCGCCTTCGTAATAGACCCACAAGGAGGAGGAGCGGAAGACCAGCAACGTAAAGAGCATGATGATGGCAAACAATATCCAGGCGATGGTGGAGGCATAGCCCATATCGAAATAACTAAATGCGTGTCGATAGAGGTAGAGGACCAAAAATAGGCTAGCGTTGTTTGGTCCTCCTTGTGTCATCACAAAGGCCGAGGTGAAGACCTGGAATGAACCAATGATGCCCATGATTACGTTAAAAAAGAGCACCGGCGAGATCATCGGCAGCGTGATGGCGAAAAACTGGCGCACCTTGCCGGCACCGTCGATGGCTGCCGCCTCATAAAGTTCTGTCGGCACACTTTGCAAGCCTGCTAAATAGATGATCATGCTGCCACCCACGCCCCACAGCGACATGAGAATGAAGGAGGGAATCACCCATTGTTCGCTGTAGATCCAGCCAGGGCCGCGAATGCCCAAGAGCCAGAGCATGCCGTTGATAACGCCCATCTGCGGGTTGAAGACCCACTGCCACAACAGTGCCACCGCGACACCGGAGACGACCGCCGGTAGATAATAGATTGTGCGGAAGACCGTGATGCCGGGCAGCTTTACATTCATTAGCAGCGCAATTAGCAACCCCACAATGAGGCCGAGCGGTACCGAGCCAAAGGTATAATAGGTAGTCACCCAGAGGGACTTTAGGAAGACTTTGTCGTCGGTCAACAACTCCGTAAAATTACGCAGCCCTATAAAACGAGGAGGTGACATAAAATCCCAATCGGTCAGGCTGATGTAGATCGAACTCAGCATAGGCCCTGCGACAAAGGCCACAAAGCCGATGATCCAGGGAGTGAGGCAAAGGTAAAAGATAAGGGATTCTTGTGTCGCCGGGCGTTGCCACCAAGGGCGGCGAATCGTCACTGACGTTTGTGTCACGGTTGGAACCTCCGGAATGGTAGCCCTTCACTAAATGCTCAACTGCAACGCCGGTTCGACCTCAGCGACATATTGGTCGACCACCAACGTACAGGCACCGATGCAAACCGAATCTGCCCCTAGAGCGTTGCGTGTAATTTGTACACCAGCAAAGCTCAGAGGAAAGGTGCGGCGTTGAGCCGTCTCGCGGATGGTGTTTAAGATGATGTCGCCCGCCTCCGCCACTTGACCGCCGATGACGACGCGGCTTGGATTGAATAAATCAATCAGATTCGCAACGGCTACACCGATGTAACGACCGGCTTTTCTAATTTCATCGGCCACAACAGCATCCCCGTCTCGTGCTGCATTGACGATATCATGCACGCTCAACTGCTCTAGAGTGTGGTCACGGGCTTTGATGGCCTGCATGATCGCTGGCACGCTCGCCACGGTCTCCAAACATCCGCGGTTGCCACAGACACAGGGTTCCCCATCAACCAAGATGGTAGTATGGCCCAGTTCACCACTAAGGCCGCGCGCGCCGGTGTAAAGCTGCCCCTCAATCATTATGCCGGCAGCGATCCCGCTGGAGATTGAGACATAGATCAGGTCATCGGCACCGACGCCGGCACCATACCAATATTCGCCCCAAACCGCTGCCTGCGCCCGGTTGATCAGTCGCATGCGATGGGGTAGCCGCTCACCCAGTCGTTGCACCAATGGAACGTCAGACCAGTTCAGACTCTCCGAGAACATCAAGGTTTGCCCCCGCTCATCTGTCGGCCCCGGCACGCCAATGACCACACCCAAGCACGGACCCATCACACCATCCAGCAGATCCATAATGAGACCATGCACCGCCTCGATTGTCTCTTCTACCCGAGTAGAACGTAACCGGCGCTGGCGCTGCTTCAGCGGCCGGATTTCTGCGTCTGTCAGAACGCCCCGGCATTCATCTGCCGCCAACTCGATGCCGACGGCATAACCAGCGTTCCGGTTAAGCCAGAGTGCGCTGTTGCGTTGTCGATCCGCCATCCCGTCCTTCTCGTACAACAACCCCTCGGCTAGCAACTCGGTCACATGGTTCGAGATGGCACCTTTGCTTAATCCGGTCAAACGGCTTAAGTCGGTGCGCGTCAAACCAGGCTGCCGGCGGATCAACAAGATCAAGCGGGCCCGGTTGATGGCGCGTATCGATGTCGATAGGGACAAAAAGCTGTGACTTTTGGTGACGTCGTTGACATCCATAGCCTACTCCACCACTATGGGTCTGGCTTCTCGTGCTTGCGGGCAATGCCTGGACCTGTCTCATAGGTTGGCTGAAGGTTGTGTTCATCGCGCCATCGCTCATAGAAAGCAACCCGGAGTTGCGCTGTCTTCTCCCCCATGGCAATGGCGGCTTGTACATCGCCACCGCAACTGTGCTTGACCACCCAGCGACGGCCCAGCCGGGCATGAATCACCTCATCAGCCCAGTCGTAATCGAGATAAAGCGCCATCAGCGCATGTTTAGCCTCATCGCGCGCAAATTCGTAATCGGCTCGTGCGCCCGGCGGATACTTCATGGCACCCATTTCAATATAGACAGCCAGGTGGGCATAGCGTTCTAAGGGTGGCAACTGCATGGCATGCTCTGTGTAGCCCACCCAATTGGGTAAATCGGTGAGCGCAATACCTTCAGCTTCCAGGGACGCTTCGCCCATCAACGTGTGGCGCATCTCATCCCAACAGTGGCGGGCAAGGTCGTGGTAGGCTTCCCAGGGCAGGTCGTTCCACTCGAAGATCAGGCTGGCGACCGATTCGGAGGCAGTTAGCTCCACTGCGCGCACCCACATCATATGATGCAGACGCTCGGTCACGGTTTGCACCGGGCGGCCATAGTCTTTGAGCACCGTGGTGGTAAAGCGTCCGTCACGCAGTGAATGGCGGCAAATTTGGAAAGGAGGGCGGCCGACCGGCAGCTCAGTTGTGGGCACAGGCTGATCTCCGGCGATGCCACCGGCTGCGGCAAGATAAGCCGCTAGATGCACTTGCCAGGCGTGAACCTCGGCTTGCTGTTTCTCCGTAGCCAATAGTTCGGTCAGGCTCTGGCGTCCCCAGGCGATGTGCTCCTCTTCCTCTTGGATGATAAAGCGCAGATGCCGGGTAGTAGGCTGATCAGCCAAGGGATTAGTTGTAGCCTGATGTTCGCGGTAGGCCGCCAACAAAGCAGGCTTGACCACGCCATAGACGCCGGCCAGTAATTCTATGGTGTTCTGCGCCCGCAATACCTCTTCAAGGAAGCGACCCAGTGGCCCTGCCAGTTCTACTTCCACACTTCGATCATGGCCGCGCAGTTCAGGCAAACGCTTGCGGAGGGTGTCGCAATGTTCCGCGTCTTCCCAAAGGTGACGAGCCAACATCGCCTTGACCTCGTACTCTGGCACACCTTGCAGGTGGCCGGCCAGAATATGCAATAGATGCTGCTCCACCGCAGCATAACGCGCCAACCGCCGGGCATTCTCCGCAACAGAGTAGCCTGACCTGTGGACGTCGCCCAATCCACCATAGCGTTCCATTCACCCTCCTCACATGGGGAACGAACCAGACCGACCTTGCGACATTGGCAGCCGTAACGCACGATTGTAGACTAGAGCCGTACTGTGGAGCAGAAAAAATAGCCGTAGCTTGTAGTGTCAGTTTGCTTAACTGGTTAAGGTGAAGCCTATATTTCTCTTCTGCATCAGCACAAATATAAAGCAGACCGAGTAGAGCAATGGGAAGTTTTTATTGAAGGAGAATAAGTTCAACATTTGAACTATGTAGTCTAGTATAAAGCATGCATTTCTTTTGTCAAGTGGCATTTCCGCCAGTACCTCGGCCGTTTCTGCCATACGTCAGTTAGGAGCGATTCCCATGTCACTTTTCAGCAAGCTATTGGGCTTCTTCGACAAAGGGCCGACGCGCCAACGCCTCGCACTCATGCAAAGCCGAGGATGTCGTAACTTGCTCCGTAGTAACGTCTTGCTGGGGTATACTATCTTAACGACGAGTCTCACATCATGGATTCCGCCGAGTTTCACTGCCATGCCCCGACTGCTCGTACAAATCACAAATTACAGTCACACATGCTAAACTGTCTATGGATGGTTGTTTCGTTGTCCATCATGTGGTCACACATAGTCACGTCTACCGCTTCGCATGATCAACTCTATTTAGTTGGTAATCATCTCACTTTTCTGCTCAGTCGAGGAAACCTAATACGATGACTACTGTTCTCGAAACACCTCGTTTGCTCTTCCGTCCCTTCCAACTGACAGATGCTCCGGTAGCGCATCCCTGGTTGACTGATGGGGAAATTATGCGCTTTATGCCAACTGGGCAAGACTATACAATGGACCAAGTAGAGGCCCGCATCACTCGTTACATCACGCACCAACAGCAACATGGCTATAGCCGCTGGCTCATGATCGACCGCGCTTCAGGCGAAGCCATTGGGGATGCTGGCTTGCTCTATCTCCCAGCTACACAGGAGACCGAGTTGGGCTATCGTTTGATCAAGCCACGCTGGGGACAGGGATTGGCGACCGAAACCGCGGCCGCTTGGCTGCAATATGCTTTTGATGAGTTAGGGCTACCAGAGGTGATTGCCTTCTCGCATCCCGATAATGTTGCCTCGGTGCGCGTGATGCAGAAGAACGGCTTCGAGTTTCTGCGCGACGATAACATTGCTGGCATGGGCGTCGTGGTCTATGTGGCGCGCAAGCCTGGAAATGCTACAGTATAGAACGTATCTCCAACTCTCATTCCGATCATGCGATGTCAGAGAGAAGATTCCTCGTCTCAGGCTCCTTGGAATCACAGTTCACGTCGAACTTACGTTAGCTTTATGGTTGCCACAGCGTGGCAGCGATATACCGCTCTGTGTCTGGGTGATCGTGGAAGTAATAAGTTGTGATAATGGTTCCATCCGGGCGCTGTATTGTGCGTGGATATCCAAGGTCGGGGACGCAGCCATCATCGCGCAGGTGGATAACTTCACCCCAACTTTTGCCACCATCTTCGCTGAGGCGGGCGCGGATGCCAAAAGGCGCGGCGCGATAGCCGTAGACCAGGCAGAGGCGTCCATCCTGCAACTTGGTTAATGCGGGTGGGTTGCCACCTGATCCCGCATCTGGCACGGGCCGGTTGAGATGATGGAAGCTCGCCCCGTTGTCTGTGGACTCATAGAGGTCAATCCAAGTTGGCACTTTTTCAAATTCGCCCTTGCGTATGCTGCAACGAATGGCGGTGAGAAGGGTCTTTTCGTCCACACGCACGCTGGAAGGCATGATCATTTCGTCGGTTTCAGAGGTTCCCACCCAAGAAACAAAGCTGAAATTCCTACCACCATCCGCTGTGCGCGCCATCAACACGCCTTTGCCTTCCTCGCCATCTTCCGTGGCGGCGGTCACAAAGATCATGCAATCCTTTGGCCCGTTGATGATATAGTCGGTGCGCGCTTCAATCCCCGTTTGGTCGAACATGGGCAAACTGAATGGCCCTTGCCATGTATGCGCTCGATCTTCTGTGAGATAGAACCAGGCGACTGTGCCACCCGCCAACCCTGTGCGCGCACACATCATGGCGAAATTGGGGGCAGTAAAGTCAATCCCACCAGGGTAGGGGCGAGGCAGCGGCTCCATTCCTTGCTCAATAGCCCGTGCCACGCGCAATTCAGGAACCATGTGTTCATCTGCCGAAAAGCCGCGATTCCCTGGCGATGGGGCTGGCGTGCGGATGGTTTGCCAGGTGCGTCCACCGTCGAGGCTGCGCGCTTGCAGTGGATAGGCTGGTAACTTGCGGTCGCGAGTGTGAAAGCCGGCTTTAGCGAGTTGTGTACACTGGGTAAAGCCCACAACAATTTCATCACCCCACGCCCACATTCCATAG
>CAMPHP010000210.1 GCA_946885925.1 uncultured Litorilinea sp. | reverse complement strand
CTCCAGGACCTCCAACCGCGCCTTGCTTTCCTCCTGCCCGGTGACTGCATCGCACAGTGGGCCACAAAGCCGGTCAAGGATCGAGGTGTGCAGCAAGAATGTCTGGACGCTTTTGGGCTGCTGGTGCAGAACCTCTTCGACCAAATAGTCCACGATGTAACGGTGGTTTCCCGCGAATGCCCGGATGAACCCAGGAACATCGTGGTGGCCCTGCATGGAAAGCGCGGCCAATTGTAGGCCGGCAATCCAGCCTTCGGTGCGGCTTCCCAGGGCGGCGATCTCCTGCGCCGAGAGGTTTAGGCCCATGACCTGGTTGAGAAAATCCGCGGCTTCGGAAAGGGTAAAACGCAAGTCTATGGCACGCAGTTCGGTCATTTGACCGCGTGCACGCAACCGAGCCAGAGGTAGCTGTGGATCCTCACGGGTGGTGATGACCAAATGCATCGCTGGCGGCAGGTGCTCGAGCAGGAAGGTGAGGGCATGGTCAACTGGTGTGGCATCAATTGCGTGATAGTCGTCAAGGACGAGCACAAACTTGTCCGGGACGATGGTGATCTCATTGAGCAGAGTGGTCAGAATTGATTCGGTTGGCGGTGGCTGCGGAGAGTGCAGCACCTCCAACACCCCGTCTCCTATATTCGCCGCAATCGTCTGTAACGCCGCGACGAAGTAGGTCAGAAAGCGTGTGGGGTCGTTATCCCCTTCATCCAGAGCTAGCCAAGCAGTGGATCGCGCCCAGGAGCCACCCAAACCGGCGATCCATTCGCTGACCAGCGTGGTCTTGCCAAAGCCAGCGGGGGCAGAGATGAGCGTCAGTTT
This sequence comes from uncultured Litorilinea sp., assembly GCA_946885925.1. The sequence goes on along the minus strand of CAMPHP010000210.1, from coordinate 5,411 downwards.
GCCGTTCAGACCCTCGTTCAGTCGCTCGATCAGGCGGGAACGGAGGACAGCTTTGGGACGAGGTGGGGGGATAAAGAGTTTAGTGGCTAAAATTGGCGTAGACATAGATCAAGATCTCTTCCACGGCTATAGGGAGATCAACTTCGTGGCCCTTGCTGAGCAGGGGAAGATATTCAAGTGGCCTGCAAGATTGCGGTGATCGTAAGCACTTCTGTGCCTGTTGTCAACAGGCCATCATGCATCGGCAGAACTTCATGGTGCACCCGTTCGCATCACCCACAAGATGCCGTTCTGTATGGCTCGGTCATCTTGCCGAGGGCGTCCATGAGTACTTGCTCGTTCCGGCAGATGCGTTTACACCACTGCCCATTGTTCGTCGGTGATGTCCATAGTTGCTCCTTTTGCTTGCCGGATACTGCACCACTATACCGTGGGACTAAATATCTACTATAGAATCCTCAGAATTCTTTGATATAATAGGGTTTATGGAGAAATGATTGATCTTCTTCGCTCCATCGCTATAGGCTTCCCACACAAAATCGCTATAGCAATTGTGACAATCTTGCTTGTCTTTTATTGGTACGAGTATTGGTACGAGCTACGACCTGCTCATATTCGTTTGCTGTGTCAATGAGACTGCCTATCCCCGAAAGTGAGACGCTGATTCAGCTGCAATGGTCAAAATAACCCGATTACCGTATGTAGTGAAGTCGACGACGTCCGCTGAGGCTAAAGCAGATTACGCTCTGCTGAAAAAATATACTGAGTATTATCGAAGTGGCACAAACGGTAATCTCACGTTGTTTGGTCCATGGCGTAGTCACGTATTACCCAATGGTACGTTTAATGGCGATACGACATATCATCGTACTGTCTGCAATACAGTTGCGGTGAGCGCTATCGTAAAAGAACAAGAACCGGGAAATCCCAATATCGACTGGACACGTCTTGCGGACATGCTGAATGCGGTTATGGTTGATTACGCATTGGGGAGCGGCAAGGGGTGGGGATCTGGCGGCAATGATGGGGGCGCGTCTGGCTTGTACTGGAGTACACCCTCCATAGGGTATCCTTGTGCAGTGGCGACAGCCATCATGTGGAATAAGAGTGCCTTTGATCAAACGAAACGAAATTTAGCTGTTTCCGTCCTTCGTGATCTTGCGAATAGAGTCTCAACGGGCAGAACAAACACCTATTACGATAGTAAACATACTTGTGCAGATTCATGGGTAGAGGTTGCGGCAAATGATGCGGCGTTCCTGGCGGTTATGAGCCAATTTGATCGAGGTAATGCTGCTGCCAGTGATTGGCTGGCAAGTGCGCGCAGGATAATGAGATGGGCGTACGACCATCAAACCCCAGCAGGATGTCCGGCACCAAATAGTGAAAATTACACAAACTTGATCACGAATCATGGAATGTACCCGAATCCTTACTATTCCATGGCTATCGTTATGGAAACTTCGCGGGCGCTCATGCCTTGGCTTGCCCAGGGGATGGTTATCCAAAGCAATGCCAGTGGCATCACCGGCATTCCTGCCCTCGGACTATCGTCTGGCAATCAAGACCTATATGGCGGAGACATTTCCAGACCGCATCGGATTTATGATTCGGTTAATCGGTATGTAAATCTGGGCGGCAATCTTGCGTTCTTGGGAACCACCTACAACGTCACGAATAACTTTGCTTCTTCCATATCCTTCTCGAGCAAGTATTATTATGGGCGCTCCGGTGTAATCGATTGGGGAACCGGAGTAGAAATACTCAATGCCGCATTTGTATATCCCTTGTTTCTTGACTTCACGTTTTATCCGTCAGTTGAGAATGGATCCATCAACTATTGGCGCTTGTTGAACTATGAAAACAGCCAACCCAACAAAGGGTATCTGCCTCCTCCCGGCCCATCGCCATGCTCCACGAGTCCAATCCCTCCATCCGTTTGGAGTCCGTCCGCTACACCACCATCTTGGGGTACATCATTTTTATCAAGCTCGTGTGCGGCTCGAGGGAATGCCACGCTCGTGCCATATTTTGATCCCACCGTGCCAAACACGGCTGAACAAGTGAATACCCACTTTTTCCTGAACTCATTTAAGGCGTTCAATCACCTTGTGAGTTACTTAATTATGAAAGCGCACCCAGGAACGAATCAGTGGCAGCCAAACGGCAGTACGAGCACCTTGCCGCTCTTTAGTATTGCCTGAGCATGATTGGCACGAATGCCAGATCTCATGACGGCTCCTCAAACAAGCCAATCATCACTCCCCCGCCACAATGACCGGAGCGGTGACACTGGGCAGATAAAGTGGGATTGGGGCCTGGGCGGACGCTGACACAGAGTTGGGCATCAAGACTTGCCAGCTATCGCCCTCATCCGTGCTGGCCCACAACTCATCGTCCTTCGCCCACAGCAAACGTCCCGGCACCCCATAGTCCGGTGCTAGCATCGAGCTAGGATGATTCGACAACTGCTCCCATGCATCACCCCCATTGTTGCTGCGATAAAGCCCTGTAGCACAGCGCAGAAACAAGACCTCGGATTCCGTGGGATGCGCCACAAGCCCAGCATAGTCTAGCGGACAGGGCTGTTCTTCCCAGTTGCGCCACGTCGCGCCGCCATCCTCACTGCGCTGGCCCCAATATAAGGTTAAGCCATACAAGTCAAAGGGATTGCCCACTCCATAGAGAGTCTTGGCATCTTCCGCGTCCAGTTGCAGATCGAAGAGGGAGAAATCCTCCAGCGTCCAACTCTCCCCACCCTTATCACTGCGAAACCAACGATACCCCTCATCGTGGACATACAGACGATCTTCGTCATGTGGCGAAAGGACGACCGACTGAATCGTTTGCACCTCAACACCCTCATGGATGACCGAAAGCATTTGCCAGGTCACACCCGCATCACGACTCACCGAAAGCCAAGAATAGTGCAGCGGTCCAGCCCAAGCGTACCGCGGACAGCTTTCAAGGGCATAGAGACGGTTTTCGTCTGTTGGCACGGCATAAATTTCGAAAATGCGCGATGAAGCCGTACATTCGTGCAGCGGCGTTTGTTCGGCCCATGTCTGGCCCTCATCGCCACTGCGGTAAAGGTTGGTGTGGAGATAGATGAGGCGATGCCCACCTAAGTTGGGACGTGGCGCAAGCCCCACCGCGGCAGCGGCGAATTGGCTCAAATCTGGCACATAGTCCGGCGTAACCCACGGCGTCGTCGCCACGCTCTGCCAACGTTGCCCGCCATCCACCGTATAGAGCGGCACAGGATCATGGGCAAGCGCCAGGATGATCGCGTTGGGCACCCCTGGGGACGTCGCCAAAGCGACGACGGTGCGCGAGAGCGTTAATTCCGCCTGGATATTCGGCACAACCTCACCAGCCTCCACGCTGATAAGCTGGGCATTTGCGAGCCGCGTCTGATTATCATAATATTCGGGACGATGCTGCCGCGTCTGGTCTTCAAAGAGTAGTTTGTACTCCCCGGGCGGCAGATTCGTCACGCGAAAAGTGCCATTTAAGAAAAGGTTATTGTCATTGACGGTGACAAGGCGGTCGTTCGCATCATAGACATAGGTGCGAATGTACTCAAGCGGCTGCTTCGTCCAACTGGAAGTGACGACCCCCGCAATGGCCCCGCCAAGCTGCAACTCGACCGCATCAGCCTGCACAATCTCACCCGCGCCCACCTCGATCCATGCAGCCGCGGCCAACGTGGATTGATTGTTGTAATACTCCGAGACATACGTTGCTTCAGGTTGTGAAGAGTCGGAATCGTGGACAGAATCGTGGACATGAAAATGCAACTTATAACGCCCCGGTGCCAGGTCAGTCACCGTGTACAACCCGCTGGCGGAGACATCCACCTGTTTGAGCCAGCGCGCATCCTGCGCGCCTTCTTGCGCATATACCTCAACCCCCACCCACGACCTTGATAAATCCAACGGTGTGGGGGCCACCGTCCCGACGATTTGCCCGTTCCCACGTACACCCAGCGCAGCGTCGATCCCGCTGCGTTGCAGGCCAGGCGCATAGACAAACTTTTCGGCATCCAGGGGGATGGAGTAGCTATTCTGGGGGCCATAGGTATCGTTATAGAACTCTTGCAGATGTGTATCACTGGGCGGGTCAAAGCGAATCCACCAGGTTGTATAGGGCGTTGACTTGATGGTGTAATTGCCGGCGCTATCTGTGCGCGCACCCTCCACCCATTCAATCGGAAACGAACCATCAACAAGCAGCACCTGGACATTAGGAATCGGCGCGCCATCCACCACCGAGGTCACGCGCCCGGTGATCAGAATGTCGGTCTCGACAGCGTAGAGCGTTTTGACCGCAGCTTCCGGTGCCAACACAAAGCAGAGGAACACAAACAACGAGATCAACTGCGCACGCCAATACGACATCGCTCATTTTCCATTCGGCTCATTGCCAGAAATGTTGGGTACGCGCATTCAGCGCGCCCTGTTCAGCTCACGTTTGCCCTTTGTCACCGCTGCAATAGATTTTCTCCCGGTTGTCATATAAGATGCGCCGCCCATGAAGGCCCTCGCGCGGCACCAACCCCCAGTCTAATCCTTTTATCAGGATTAGACCACATTTTCGATTTTTGAGATAGCTTCCATTGTGTTTGCGATCACCTAGATGTCGTGGTTGTTTGCAAAACGGTGCGGTCGTTTGCTTGTTGTCGGATAACGTGTGCGCGCCAAAATGGATAGCCAATGGCGGTCAACAGGGTCATCAGGGGCAGAGGAAAACCAAGTACATACTTTCCGTGCAGATAGTCAAAGAGCGGTACGCAAACACAGAAGAGGAACATCCAACTGGATCCGGTGGGCAATCGCTTGGGCCTCCCCTTTGGCTCCGACCATGGTGTGCGTTTCCAGGGTTTGGCAACCGACAGCCACGCCTGAAAGGCAATGGCAGAGGCCATCACGATGGTGCCGATGATCAGGAAGTGAGGCGAATCCGCTTCTCCTTGCGCTGCTGCCTCTGCCATTGCGTCTAGGGTGGGGCTGAGGAGAAAAATCGCTACATAGAGTTGCGTGATTGTGATGACAAATTTCGTCAATACCCACCAATACTGGAAATAGCCCCACGGCGTCAATGCAGAGAGCATGAGGCCGCTAAAGATGGCGGCATTCGCCATGTGCATGAGTACCTCTTTGTCGAGCACTTGCGCCATCGAATATGCACTGTGCTGTACCTCTGTGCTGCTGGCGCTCATGCCGGTGAGCAGCAGCGCCAGCAATGCTAACGCTTGGCTGAACCAAGCCACAGAGGTAACTACGTGCAACCATACCAACAAATTCCGCGCATGTTTCCCTGACATCATTCTTCCTTCAATTACAGATTGCACGATCACCTGAGTTGCTTGACCTGTTGCGCTTCTATATCCTCTAACCGTGAAGCGGCTA
>CAMPHP010000209.1 GCA_946885925.1 uncultured Litorilinea sp. | reverse complement strand
GCACCGAAGGGCGCAACTGGTTTGAGACCGACTTCCCCAACTGGTTGGCCCAAGAACCGCCCGTGATCAGCGCCGACAAACGCAGTGAGGAGCATGGCTCTTGGATCATTGAAGCGTTGGAGACCGGACGCATTTACCGTGGATTCTTCAACGTGATCAATGAAAACCATATCACCAATCTGCCCAATGGCTGTGTGATTGAAATTCCCGGCTATGTAGACAAAACCGGAATTAACATGCCGGTGATAGGCGATTTGCCCTTGGCTTGCGCTGCCACCTGTTCGGCCAGTGTGCATGTGCAACAAATGGCGGTAGAAGCCGCTGTGCATGGTGATGTGACGCTGCTCAAACAAGCCATGCTCCACGACCCGCTCACCGCCGCGGTCTGCAATCCCGAAGAGATCTGGCAGATGACCGACGAACTATTGGTGGCTCAAGCCCAATGGCTGCCCCAATATGCCGACGAGATCGCCAAGGCCCAGGCACGTCTGGATGAGGCTGAACGCACTGGAAAACGTGTCAAGACGGTTGAGACGCGCGGTGCTGCCCGCATCGAGATCAAGAGTGTCGAGGAAATGGCAAAGGATAAGGCCACAGCCCGCGCCAATGCGGCAGCGGCTGACAAAGGCAAGATGACCAAAGAACCCGCCCATTAACTATCATACATTAATAGTTACCCATACCTATCTCTCTTGCATTCTAGTTGGAGAAGTCATGAAGATCACCGATATTCGTGCTGTGCGGCTCAACCAGCCTGCTACCCCGCCCAAGACCCAGCCCCGCCGTCCCTCCTGGGCGCAGGAGGCAGAGGTCGCCAACCCCATGTCCCGCTTCCCCAAGGTCAAACGGAGTCGTGGACTTTGGCTGCCTAAAAAGTGGGAGGAGGTCTACTGCAAGGTCACGTTGGAAGATGGCACATGGGGGCTGGGCAGCACAAGCCACGGCCGCGCCGTTGCCGCGGTCATTGACGATCATCTCGCACCCAACTTGATTGGCGAGGATATCTTTGCCATCGAAAAGATGAGTGACATGATGTTCCGCATGACTAAGCCCTATGGCTCCACAGGGCTGGCTTCCTATGCTGTCTCTGCCGTTGATTTGGCATTGTGGGATGCTCTGGGCAAGTTGGTGGAAAAGCCAGTCTGGGCCTTATTAGGTGGGCCGCACAAAGAGAAGATGTTCTGCTATGCCACCGGCAATGATGTGGACTGGTATCTGGAACTAGGCTTCAAAGCCTTCAAGTTGGCCTGTCCCTATGGCCCTGCCGATGGATTAGATGGCATACGCAAGAATGAGGAGTTTGTCGCTAAAGCACGCGAAATCATCGGTGATGAGAGTGAACTCATGCTCGACTGTTGGATGGCATTTGATGTCGAGTATACTGTGCGTCTGGCCGAGACACTGCGCCCCTATCGTCTCAAGTGGATGGAAGAATGTTTGCTTTCAGAAGAACTGGATAGCCATGTCGAGTTGCGTCAACGGCTGCCCTGGCAGGCACTTTCCACAGGTGAGCATTGGTATACGCATGTCCCCTTCCAATGGGCTGCCAGCCATCGCGTCGTAGATATTCTTCAGCCCGACATCAACTGGTGTGGTGGCGTGACCACCACGCGCAAGATCTGCGCCGCAGCCGAGGCAGCAGGCATCAGCGTAATGCTCCACGGCGGCGCACGCAACGGCTATGGACAGCACTTTAGCTATGCCATGCCCTCTGTACCCTGGCTTGAATACTTTGTGGGGTCGGCTCCGGGTGTTCCACTGGCTGAATCGGTAAGACTTCCCGGCACTGCCATCCCCCAAGATGGCTATCTCGTTCCGAGTGATGCTCCTGGTTTTGGGCTAGAAGTACAGGAAAGCTGGCTGGAACCTTTCTTCACATGATCCAGGGTGAGGAACCGCTCTTTCTGGGCGTTGACCTAGGCACTTCTTCAGTCAAGGCTATCATCGTAGATAGCGCGGGCAAGGTGGTGGGGCAGGGTAGTGCTGGCTACCCCATCCACCACCCCCAGCCCACCCATGCCGAACAAGCACCAGAGGCATGGTGGGACGCTACCATTCAGGCGGTACGTCAGGCTATCGCCTCACTTTCCGACAGCCACGCCATTGTAGCCCTGTCAGTTACCGGACAAATGCACGGAACCGTGCTGCTGGACGAGACAGCGCAGTTGCTTGGCCCTGCCATTATCTGGCCCGACCAGCGCAGCCATGTCGAAGTAGAGGCGATCACCCAGCGCGTGGGTGCAGATCAGTTGATTGCCACCACAGGCAGCCCCCTTGCCACGGGCTTTCAAGCTGCCACGCTCCACTGGATTTACCAGCACCGGCCTACCACCTGGGCCTCGATCCGCCACGTCCTCCTGCCCAAAGACTATCTACGCTGGCGGCTCACGAACACTTTTGCCAGCGACCCCAGCGACGCCGCGGGCACACTGCTGCTTGACACCACGACGCGCACCTGGGCCAAAGATCTGCTCAATCTCCTCGAGATCGACCCGGCATGGCTGCCTCCAATCCAACCCTCCACTGCCGTTGCGGGTGCATTACTACCCGAAGCAGCAACAGCGTTGGGGCTGCGTCCTGGTTTGCCTGTAGTGACAGGCGCAGCGGATACGGCGTGCAGCGCGCTGGGTGCAGGTGTCACCAAAGCGGACACGCTTCTGCTCACCCTAAGCAGCGGCGGGCAACTGCTAATTCCCGCGGAGAAGATGAGCGTAGACCCACAAGGGCGCATCCATACCTTTTGCAGCGCGCTCGAACCCAACATAGGGCCGGGATGGTATCAGATGGCGGCACTGCTCAATGTGGGATTGGTATTGCGCTGGCTGCGTGACCAGCTTTGGGAGTTGACGGGAGCCGATGCCTATACGCAAATGACCACTTGGGCAGCCCAAGCACCACTGGGAGCAAATGGGCTGCTCTTTCTTCCCTACCTCATGGGCGAGCGCAGCCCCTATATGGATGCCCAAGCACGCGGCCTTTTTATTGGTCTAACCCTGGCTCAAGGTCGCCCTGAAATTGCTCGCGCTGTCTTAGAAGGGATCAGTTTGGCCTGTTACAATGCTTTTACAGTGCTCCAAGCTGTGGGAGCGTCACCCGACTGCATCATCTTGGCAGGAGGCGGCGCAGCCAGCACCTTCTGGCGGCAGTTGATTGCAGACATCTTTGGTCGCCCCGTCTATCCCCTGGCAATCAGCGCACAGTCGGCGCTCGGTGCTGCCATGCTGGCGGGAGCCGGTACGGGCCATCTTGACCTGCTCGCCACAGCCCATACCTGGACGCGCCTGGAAACCCCTGTCCTGCCCAACCTGGATCACCACGCCGCTTATCAACAACTGCTGCCGCTCTTTCGCGAAGCTTACACACAAAACCGTGGGCTTATGGCAAAGTTGTCTACGTCTAACCACCTTCGAGGGAGCCGGGAACCCTCTGGGTGGCTTCCTTGAAGGTTTTAGATAAACCATGCCACCCATCTACACCGTCACCCTCAATCCCGGTCTAGACCGCACGCTCAGCGTGCCAAAGCTACACGAAAACGCCGTATTACGCGCCACCGATTCGCGGTTGGATTGGGGCGGCAAGGGCTTTAATGTCACACGCGCCCTACAAGCGCTGCAAATCGAGAGTGTCGCGATGGGGATAGTCGGTGGTTTCACAGGTCAAATGCTAACCCAGGGTTTGCAACAGTTGGGCATCACCACCGACTTTGTCCAGATTGCAGGCGAGAGCCGCACCAATACGGTGATAGAGGAAGCCGGGAGCGGGCGCTATATCAAGGTCAATGAGGCAGGGCCACCTGTAGCGCGCGCAGCGTTGGATGCCTTATGCAGCCGCATCCTCACCCAAGTCACAGCGGGAAGCTACTGCGCCTTGTGTGGCAGTCTGCCCCCTGGAACGCCCTCCACTTTCTATGCAGAGTTGATTACCTTGATTCAAAACCAGGGTGCTTTTGCCTGTCTGGATGCAAGCGGCGAAGCCCTACGCCACGGAATCCAAGCTGCACCCTTTTTAGTCAAGCCTAATGCTGAAGAAGCCGCCGAATTTACTGGCATCACCATCACCGATGCTGCCGCCGCACAGCGTGCCGCGCGCGCTTTCCTCGACCAAGGCGTTACACTGGTAGCCCTCTCAATGGGTGCAGATGGCTTGCTGTTGGCCCGGCGCGAGCAGACCCTACATGCCCGCCCGCCTCAAGTGGGTGTGCAAACCGTCGTGGGTGTTGGGGATGCACTCTTGGCCGGGCTACTCTATGCCTTGCATCACAAGCTGCCCTTGTTCGAGATGGCTCGTTGGGGTGTCGCTGCGGGCACTGCCGCGGCCATGACGCCTGGTGTCGGCGTGGGCGACTTGGCCCAGGTGGCAGCCTTGGCCGAGCAGGTGACGGTTGTCTCTCTCCCCCTCCTTTGACACTCGCTCATACGCCCTGCTATGATCCATTTGCTTGATCCAAAGTGCAAATCCTTAGTATTACCCAACCTATCCAAACTCAGCATTATCCAATACCACATCCAAATCATCCACCCACTGGCCTGCTCAAGCTGAGCCTAGCCGGGAGAACACAACCCATGAGCCAATCTGAAAGTACAATCCGTTTATTTTCTGATTTCTTTGGTCCTGCCGAACGGCCCTTTTTGCAGCATGGAGAGCTTTCTGCAAGCCTCTTTCGCTTTCCCTCCGGCGTACCAGCCGTACGCATGAGCAATCGCCGGGGAGAGTTAATCATGCTGCCCTTTCAAGGACAACAGATTTGGTCAGCCCAATTTGATGGGCGCAACATCACCATGAAGTCAATGTTCGACCAACCCCGCCTTACCCAGAATTATCTGGAGACCTATGGTGGCTTTCTGATCCACTGTGGCGCAACAGCAATGGGCGTGCCGATGGGGAGCGATACACACCCTCTGCATGGCGAATTGCCCAATGCACCCTACCAGCAAGCATGGCTGGTCTATGGGCAAGATCAACGGGGAGAGTATATCGGCCTGGGTGGTGAATACCAGCACACTGTCGCCTTTAATCACAACTATGCAGCCCATCCCCTGGTCAAGCTCTACGCGAGCGAAGCGCGCTGCACCATCGCCATCACCGTGACCAACCTCAAGCGCACACCGATGGAATTTATGTACCTGGCTCATGTCAACTTCCGCCCGGTGGATCATGGGCAATTGGTCTACAGCGCCCACCCCACGCCAGAGCATGTACGCATCCGCAAGAGCATCCCCTCGCACGTGACCCCTGGCCCTGGCTATCGTGAATTTATGCAAGAGCTCGAACAGCACCCAGAGCAGCACCACCTCTTAAAGCCTGATCTCGCCTTTGACCCGGAGATTGTCTTTACGATTGACTACCTGGCAGACAGCGAAGGGCTGGCACATACCATGCAGGTCTACCCCGATGGCAGTGCCGACTACATCAGCCACCGCCCCGCGCAACTGGACAAAGGCGTGCGCTGGATTTGCCGCACACCCGACCAGGATGCGCTAGGCATGGTGCTGCCCGCCACTGCCGAGCCGGAAGGCTACAGCGCCGAAAAGGCCAAAGGCAATATCAAGATCCTCGCTGCGGGCGAGTCCTATACCTGCGAGATGGAAGCAGGCGTGCTCACCCCCTTCGAAGCGCAACAGATGGCCGCGCATATCAAGGAGATCGTGGCGGAGAGTTGAGGTTTTCCCCTCCCCACCACTTCAACGGAGCCACCTCAAAATGCACACACCTCTACACATCGTACGCCAATGGCATGATGCACTCAACCAGGGTGAGGTAGAGAAGCTGGTCAGCCTGGTCCATCCTGATGTTGTTGTAGGAGGGCCGCGCGGTAGCACAAGCGGCGCGCATGTCGTGCGGGAGTGGTTTGGGCGCGCCAATGTTCGACTTCACCCACTCGCCTATTTTGCACGCGAGCAGATAGTCGTAGTCGAAGAAGAAGGCGAGTGGATCGATCCGGCAAGCGGGGAAGTGACAGGACAGCAGCGCGTTGCCAGTGCCTTTGCCGTGGCAGATGGCTTGATCACGCGCATCGTCCGCCACGATCAGCTAGAAGATGCCCTGTCAGACACAGGTCTCACCTTGTCCGACAGGGCATCATAAACTCTATAGATTGCGATAGTGCAATGGGCGCAAGCGTTACTTACTTCTTCACTTACTTTAGGTGCTTACTTAAAGTGCTTACTTCAGGTCAAAGTCCAACAACACCTTAGTTCCCTGGAAGATATAGCCATCATAGCCAAGTTCCAT
>CAMPHP010000208.1 GCA_946885925.1 uncultured Litorilinea sp. | reverse complement strand
ACAGTACAACACGCTTGAGTATAATCCGGCAAAGGGGGATGAACTGCTCACGGCCAAAGGCTGGACCAAGAATGCCGACGGCATGTGGCTGGATGAAAACGGCGTGCAAGTGAAGTTGGACATACAAAGCTTCTTCGACTTCACAAGCGTAGGCCCGGTCGTCGTAGAGTATCTCAAACGGGGAGGAATCGAAGCTAGCTACTCCGAACCCCCTGGTTGGTTCGACCCATTTTCACAGGGCGATTATAACGGTGTTCTCTTCGGCCACGGTGGAAGCTGTCGCGAGCCACAGGAGACCCTGGCACTCTACCAGAGCAGTTCTGAATCGATCCCTGGAGGCCATGCTGTGAACTTCTCGAAATGGAGCAATCCTGAGTTCGATAAGCTGGCCGATGAGGCATTCATGACGCATCCGGATGATACTGAGAAGCTCATCGACATTTGGGTGCGCGCAATGGAGATCTGGTTGCCTGAACTTCCGGATATCATGCTCACCCACGGCTACCATCGCCTGCCGTGGACGACCGAATATTGGACAGGGATGCCCGATCAGAACGATCCCTACACCAACTCGGCCCAGTGGCACCTCACCTTCCCTCTGGTGCTGCACCGAATTAAGCCAACGCAGGCATAGAATATTTTATGCACAGTGGTCCCGGTGCCGGGACCACTGCCTCTCACAGGGCAGGCAGACGTCGCAATTTGTGGTCGCAATTTGTGAGTGAAGCAGCGAAGTATCCCAATACTCTTGTCGTTAGCAAGTTTGAGTGAATCGCATCCGGCAGAAATCCGTAAAAATCCGTCCAGATAGGAGACGGTGATGAGCGTTACCTATATATTCCGACGCTTCCTAATCTTCTTGGTGGTCGTCTGGGCTGCCGCCACCTTCAACTTCCTCTTGCCGCGACTGGGCGGGGTGAATCCGGTGCGCGAGAAGTTGATTGCGCAAGCATCCCTCAGTGGCTCTGTGCAGGCAGGTCTGGAAGATATGATCGCGGAGTTCGAGGCCAAGTTCGGTATTGACCAGCCCTTATGGAAGCAATATCTCACTTACTTGTCCGACATGTCGCGATTCGATTTCAACTATTCGATCGTCAACTATCCACGTCGAGTCGCTGATATGATCGCAGAGGCTATTCCCTGGACAATAGCGCTGCTGCTCACCACCACGATTCTGGCCTTTCTCATTGGCAACTTCCTAGGAGCGTTGATGGCGTGGCCGAACACGCCGAAGTTTCTCAGCTACATCATGCCGCCTATTCTGATGATGACGGCGATTCCCTATTTCTTGCTGGGCCTGATCCTCGTCTACGTGTTCGGCTTCTACCTCGGCGTGTTTCCCATGTTTGGCGGCTACACGCCGGGCACCATCCCCACGCTCACATGGCGATTTGTGTCAGATGTGATCTGGCATTCCATGTTGCCGGCCCTCTCTATTCTCCTCGTAGGTCTCGGCTTCTGGGCCATGGGAATGCGCGCCATGATGGTGATGACTCAGGGAGAGGATTATGTGATCTACGCCGACGCCATGGGGCTGCGTGACACGACTATCTTCACCCGCTACGCCATCCGCAACGCCTTGCTGCCCCAAGTGACGGCACTGGCACTCTCCCTGGGTGGTATCGTAGGCGGAGCCGTGTTAGTCGAGGTTATCTTTGGCTATCCGGGCATCGGTACAGTGCTCTACCAAGGCATCCGGGGCGCTGACTACTTCCTGGTCCAGGGTATCGTGTTCGTCGTCATCGTTTCCATTGGCCTGGCGACCTTCGTTCTCGACATCGTCTATCCGTTGCTGGACCCACGGATCACCTATCGGAAAGGCTAACATGGCGACTACAATCGAGCCTATTGAGCGCAGATCCCTGATCGTACAAGAGAACAGTGCGAGAGAAAGAGTTGACGTCGTGATACGCTATTTCCGGCGCAACCCGTCACTGGTCGTGGGTCTTGTGCTCTTCTTTATTCTGTTATTTTCATCCTTCATCGGACGCCTCTTCGTCGATATCGAGCAGGCGCGTCCCGTATCGGTGTCGCCACTAAAGCCTCCCTCTTGGGAATTGCCCTTCGGCAGCGACAAGCAGGGGCGCAACCTCTTCGCCGTCATGGTCGTCGGCACGCCGCTGACGCTGCGCGTTGGTCTCATCGCCGGGTTTCTTGGCGTTACCCTCGGAGCCACGATTGGTTTTGTCAGTGCCTACTATGGCGGATGGGTCGATGCCACCTTGCGCGGTATCGTTGACGTCGGCCTCACCATCCCGGGCCTCATGGTCCTCATCACCGTCGCCATGGTGATTCCAGAGTCACTCACTGTCAATCAGATGGCATTGGTTGTGGCTGCGCTGGCATGGCTCTATCCGGCGCGTACGATCCGCTCCCAAGTCCTGTCGCTGCGCGAACGCAGCTATGTGCAGATCGCTCGGTTGTCCGGTATGCCGGGACGCGCAATCATTCTAAAAGAAATCTTGCCCAACCTTCTCCCCTATCTTGCCTCGTCGTTGGTGATCGCAGTGTCCGCAGCCGTACTCGCGTCCATCGGTCTCGAAGTGCTGGGACTGGGACCCATGGACGATCCGACCATTGGTATGACAATCTTCTGGGTCCAGTACAACGCCGCGGTTATCAATGGCTGGTGGTGGTGGTGGCTGCCGCCTATTGTCGTGATCGCTATCCTCTTCATCAGCTTATTTCTGATCACAATTGGCCTCGACGAGGTCGCCAATCCACGGCTTAGGAGACGTGCGTAATGGCCAGCCACTTCTCGCATGAAATCGTCGACGGTACCAGTGACAGCGATAAGACTGACGCCCTACGAGTCGAAAATCTGACCGTCTACTACGACACACCACGCGGCCCTGTCCATGCTGTTGAAAACATCTCCTTCACCTTGCGCGCCCAGGAGCGCTTGGGACTGGTGGGCGAATCCGGATCAGGGAAGTCCACCATGGCTCTGACCGTCATGCGCCTGCTCAAGCCGCCTGCGCGTGTTGTCTCCGGCAACATCTGGCTTGGTGACACCGATCTCCTGGCTATGCCTGAATCGCGCATGAAACAGCTACGGCTGTCCGAGATCGCGCTGGTTGCCCAAGGCTCCATGAACTCGCTCAACCCTGTTATGCGGGTTCGCACTCAGATCAAACTAGGTTTGCGTGACCATGGTATCAAGCTCTCCAATAGCGAACTAGACGAGAGAATCGCCGCCCTGCTCGCCACTGTGGGCCTATCGCCGCAAGTGGCGGACATGTTCCCCCACGAACTCAGCGGCGGCATGAAACAGCGTGTCATCATCGCCATTGCCATTAGCCTCACGCCAAGGGTTATTATCGCCGACGAATTGACCAGTGCTCTTGATGTAGTCGTTCAGCGCCAGGTGATGGAAACGCTCCGAGATGTCCAGACCAAGATCGGTGCCTCGGTGATCCTCGTCGGGCACGATATGGGTCTCATGGCTCAGTTCGTCGAACGCTTGGGGGTTATGTATGCTGGTCATCTGATGGAGGTCTCGCCCATGCGTGAGATCTACCGGAACCCGCGGCATCCATACACACAGCTGCTTCTCTCCAGCCTGCCCTCCACTGAGGTCAAAGGCGACTTCGTGGGCATTCCTGGCCTGCCGCCTTCTCTACTCAATGTACCTCCAGGCTGCGTATTCCATCCACGATGTCCTATGGCGGAAGCGCGGTGCCGCACTGAGGTTCCGCCCCTGCGCGAAATCCAGCCCGAAACCTGGGCCGCCTGCCATTTCGCGTCTTGAGGAGTCCTACCATGACTGCACTGTTAGAAGCGCAAAGGGTCACTAAAATCTTTGGTGGAGGCCTGTTCGACAAGGCCAAGACTGTCGCACTGGAAGCCTTTTCCATGGCCATTGAGTCTGATCCAGCCACGATTACAGCTGTCGTCGGCGAGAGTGGCAGCGGCAAGACCACGCTTGCCCGCCTTCTCTTCGGTGCCATCGCTCCCACGACCGGCACAATCTTGTATAAAGGGCAGGACCTGCAAAAACTCTCCAAGAACGAAACCCGCGCATTTCTCACCGATGTCCAGGTGATCTTTCAGGATCCGTTCGAGGTCTACAACCCGTTCTACCGTGTCGAGCATGTACTCACCATGCCCATCGACTACCTGAAGCTCGCCAACTCGAATGAGCAAAAGTGGACGATGATCGAGGAGGCGCTGGAGACCGTCGGATTGCGTCCCGAGGAAACCCTTGGCCGCTATCCTCACCAGCTCAGTGGTGGTCAGCGGCAGCGTGTCATGGTTGCTCGCGCCATGATCATCAAGCCCAGCATCATTCTCGCCGATGAGCCTGTCTCCATGATTGACGCCTCCCTGCGCGCTACCGTACTCGGCAGTCTACAACGGCTCAAAATGGAGTTCGGAATCTCCATCGTCTACATCACCCATGATCTCGCCACGGCATTTCAGATCGGTGACAATATCATTGTCATGTATCGCGGTTCGGTGGCCGAAGTGGGTGGCGTGGAGGGAGTTGTCCAGAAGCCGAGCCATCCCTACACGCAGCTTCTGGTCGGGTCGATGCCGAATCCAAACCCGGATCAGCCCTGGAAAGCAGAAGATAAAGCGGCCTTCCCGCAGAAAAGACCCGAGTCCGGTGCGTGCAAATTCGCTGATCGCTGTCCAGCGGCAATGCATAAATGTCTGCTCCAGGCCCCCCCGCTCTATCGAACCGAAGAGCATCGCGCCGTAGCATGCTTCCTCTATGAGGATTCTCCCACTATCGGCAGTGAAGAAATGGATACAGTCTTCAAGCTCAACGGGCGCGTGCATTAGCAGTTGGAGCCTGCACCAAAATACTCAGGGAGAGCCAGGCACAAACGCTTCAATCATGCTGCGCGGGCGAGCGTTTGATAGACCGATTTGTATCGGATTTATTTCGGAGGCGAGTTAAAATTGGCATGGAGAGGCAATCAATGTATCCCGAGGCGGTCAATTAGCTTACCGAGTTTGCCGCGGGAATAGGCTAGCCCATGATAGATGGTTAGTGCCATAGAGGCCCACCGGATGTAGATTGCTGGTCTTCGAGCCAGCCGGGCAAGCCAGAACATGCGATGGCTCCATGTCGTAATCTGGCTTCGCATCCTGTAGATGAACTTGCGCCGGAAAGAAAGCGTTCGAGAATCTGGCGCAACGCGTTTGCGCGGCTGAATTCCAAAACGCGGCCAACTAAGGCGATAAGCAAGTCCCTCCCTACGCTGCCTAAAGCCAGCGGCTTGCGTTTGCTCCACAAACTTGTTATCCACAGGCTCCAATTTCAGACGACCTTCATCAATCGCAGCCGTGATAAGCTCTTGCAAGATAGGCGAGCGTACGACAATGACATTTGTGCCTCGTCCATCGGACGAATAAGGCTCTGCCCAGGCATCTCCGAAGGAGATATCTGCCGTCTCGGCAACTACGTCGTCGCAGAAATTACAGGCCGAATTCTGGAAAAAACCTGCACCCCAATCCCCATCGACTAAATGCCACCAATCTTTCCAGACCGTCCTGCCATCGCGCAGGGTGAAATGGGTTGTATACCAATTTGCTGGACGATCAGGGTTCTTGAGACGATAGTCGACGCGTTCAATCTCCTCTACTGAAACACCCATCTGCCAAGCAAAGCTCTCCACCATGCGCGCACTTTTCATGTGCCCGCAAAAAAGGCCAAGGGTAAAGACGACCCGTTCATGCAGCACGGCATCTTCAGCGCGTAGGAGATGCAAAGCCTTAATAAAACACGGAACGCCAATTACAGCATAACGACCTGGCTCTGAATGGATCGTTTTGATCACTTCCGAGAGTTCAACTGGATAATATCGAGACTTCGCGCCGGTACGAACCGCCTCCTCCGTACGCGAAATCTGGTACCGAAAGAAGCGTTGCTCCTCTTGAGGATTGGAGGTTGCTACGACATGCGCCACGCCATCAACTAACCCTTTGCGTAACAACTCTGTCGCGGCCCAACTGACCATCCCTCCCGAACTGCCCCACTCGCGAAAGTTCTCTTCCGCAACATAGCCTACGTAGGCTGTTTGGTATCTTCCTATCAAAGGATCATGATGTTGGGCAGTAGGGAACTGCTCCGCGGCCAACTCGTCCTCATTCTTCGCCCCGGGTGAAAACGGGCATGTACGTGAAAATCTTGCAGAAGGAGTACGAAGCCACTCCGGAGAGGCTGACGGCTTGTACTGACCAAAGCGGTCAAAGTCCATCTGCGGCCCGGAGTGATCAGCCTGCGC
>CAMPHP010000207.1 GCA_946885925.1 uncultured Litorilinea sp. | reverse complement strand
TCATAGACCTGCTTTTGGATCTGTTGGTACAGTGTATTCGCTTCTTCGGGATCGACTGCAACACATGCTTGCTCGATCAGCTGCTGGAATTCGGGGTGTTGTGGCCCATAGCCAGAGCCGTAGGTATCATTGATATAGAAGGTCTTGTACTGGTTGCACGGGTTGTTGGCTTTGCCACCCTGCTGGAGTGCCAGGTCGTATGATCCTGACTGGCGCGCCTCGGTGTAGGCTCCTGGTTCGAGGAATTGGAGATCAACCTCAAAGCCAATGTCTTGCAACGCGCCTGCCACATATTCCATGACCTCTTGGCCCTTGGCAAACCAGAAGGGATGGGCTTTGACCTCGATGCGTGTGCCAGGGGCGACACCGGCTTGCTCCAGTAAGCGGCGCGCCTCGTCGGGGTCGTAGGGAATAGGAGCCAATGATTCATCATAACCCACAGTCCCTTGCGGAATATGTCCACCCACAACCTGACCCGCCTTGACAATGTTCTTGACGAGGGATTCACGGTCAATTGCGTAATTGACTGCCATGCGTGCTTCAAGCTTATCAAAGGGCGGGCGGTTGTTCTGCGTCAGCAGATAGAGATGGTCGAGCGATGGGCGGCGGAAGATGGCGATATTTTCATCTTGAGCCAGTTCCTCGGCCAATTCACCGCTGACATTGGCGATAATATCCACCTCGCCTGAGCGTAGCGCAGCCACGCGTGTAGCTTCTTCGCTAATCGGGCGATAACGCAGCCGCTTTACCTTCACCAGGTCGGGCTTCCAGTAATCCTCATACATTTCGCCCAACCAATATTCACCCTTTACGTACTCCATGTGACGGAAAGGACCACTGCCAATCGCCTGTTCCCAGAAATTTTCGCCGTGTTCCTCGAAGGATTTCTTGGAAAGAATATGCTCGCCTAGAAGCAGGTTAAAGAGTGGCGCGGGTTTGGAGCAGTTAAAGACCACGGTAGTGGCGTCGGGCGCGTCCACTGTGGCTAATAGGTCTATAAACGGGGTGGAGTGTTGGAATTCGGGATTAGCGAGCAGGCGTTCAAAAGTGAACTTTACATCTTCCGAGGTAACCGGCGAGCCATCATGGAAGGTGGCACCCTCGTGCATTTTGACAGTCCAGACGGTGCCATCTGCATTGCTGCTGTATTCAGTGCCGAGCCAGGGGATTTGCGAACCATCGGGGGCGACATCAAAGAGCTGGTCATAGATACAGCGGTTGATCTCGCCTTCCATGCGCCCACCGATAAGCTGGGGATCTTGGGTGCGGAGATCGTCACCGCGTGACCAGATGATCTCTGTGAGTGGTTCGGTACTGCCGGGAGCGACCATCTGACAAGCAGCCATTAATTGGCTCAGAAAGGGCAAGCTCATGCCTACGCCCGCGGCTTGTAGAAAACGCCGTCGCGTGACTGGAAAGGACATGGTTCCTCCTCGATTCTAGGATGACTGGGAGAGTTGCTACAGACGAATAGAGATAGTGTTAGGGAGCAAACTGAACATCTGAATGCAAAGAGAATTATATGTGCGAACAAAAGCACTGTCAACGTAGCAGTCTATCTTTGCCGGTTTCTAGTTTAGATTGGCCCTATTCGTTGTTGGGACGCGTTCGCCAAAATCTGCGGTTTGTGGTAAATCTTGTGAAATGCCTCATCTCGTCATGGCTGCGCCAAATATGCCAAAATTGCAGTGATTCGCAACGGCGCACATGCACCACCCTATTCTTCTCACGATATCAGATTCACTAAACTAGATGGGAGCTGTCTCGTCATGCTGATTCACGATCTGGATACACCGACCGTTGTCTGTGATCTGGACAAACTGGAACGTAACATCAACAGCTATGCCAATAATGCCAAGTCAGTGGGGATTCCGCTTTGGAGCCACACCAAGTCGCATAAGATCCCTGAGATTGCCCACATGCAGGTGAAGAGCGGCGTGGTGGGTATCTGTTGCCAGAAGGTAGGCGAAGCTGAGGTGATGGCTGCCGCCGGAATCACCAACATCATTGTTCCCTATAATATCGTGGGCGCATCGAAGGTGGATCGCTTGCTGCGCTTGGCGCGCCGCATTAATCTCACAGTAGCAGTGGATTCGGAGACGACAGCGCGCGGCATCTCTGATGGTGCGCTGCGGCATGGGGGTGAGGTGCACACCCTGATCGAGTTGGACACAGGCTCAAAACGTTGTGGCGTCCAGTCGCCTGCCGAGGCGCAAGAACTAGCGCGCAAGATTGCTGACCTGCCAGGCATTGACTTTCAGGGTGTGATGACCTATCCCAGCCGCACGGAGATCCAGCCTTTCTTAGCCGAGACGGTGGAACGAATTACAAGTGATGGCATTCCGGTTACTGTGGTCAGTGGCGGCGGCACTGGCGCAGAACAAATCTCCAAGGATATTGGCTGCACCGAAACGCGCGCCGGTTCCTATGTGTGGGAAGGGTTGACTCGCATCAAGAGTCGCGCCGACTTGGGGGATGAACGCTGCCCGCTTCGCATTATTACAACCGTGGTCAGCCGCCCGACCTCGAACCGCTTGATCATCGATGGTGGCATGAAGACCTTCTGCTCCTATCCACCTGTCCCCTATGGCTATTGTGTTGAGCATCCTGAACTGAAGATCACTGGCATGTCGATTGAGCATGGGCATGTGGATACCAGCGAATCGTCTCACAACTTCCAGGTGGGCGAGCGGCTGACCTGGATTCCCCTGCACCAGGAGATGGCTCTGAACTTGCATGACGAGTTGGTGGGCTATCGAGGCGAACAGGTGGAAGTGGTATGGCCTGTTTGGGGACGTGGCAAGGTCAAGTAGGGGAACCAATTCTATCGCCGGTTCCGTTGATAGTGAAACAGCAACCTTCCTGGAAGCCTGGAACCCTCTGGATGACTTCCAGGAAGGTATAGGACGACGTAATTGACACAATAATTATATAGTAATTGTACATAGTAATTGAATAATTGACGTAAGTAGCAAAGGAATCACCATTCGATGCGTTTGGTGCTGATCTCTCCCAAAGGCCCGCTCTACCGCCATCGTGGCGGCATTTTTAAGAAGAATCTGCGCTATGCACCGCTGACCTTAAGCACATTGGCTTCACTGGTCCCTCCGGAGATTTCCACTGAGATCACGATCATTGATGAAGGCATTGAGGAGATTGACACAGCCAAGCTTGAGGCTGATCTGGTTGGGATGACGGTGATTACGGGCACGGCTCCGCGTGCGTATGAATTGTCATGCCAATTGCGGGCGAGAGGTATTCCGGTGGTGTTGGGCGGCCCGCACGTTACGCTGATCCCGGAGGATGCAGAGCCGCACGCCGACACCATTGTGGTGGGCTATGCGGAGGAGAGTTGGCCTCAATTGCTGCGCGATTTTGTAGCAGGGCAGATGCAGCCACGCTATGATCAGCGCACCGGCTTATCGCTGGCAGGGATGCCTTTTCCCAGGCGTGACCTCATGCAGCGTGGCTCGTACATCACCACCCACGTCTTTGAAGCCACACGCGCCTGTATTCATCGTTGTGACTTCTGCGTGGTGCCAACTGCCTGGGGGACGAAGCCGCTGCAAAAGCCAGTGGAAGAAGTAGTGGCAGATATTCGCCAGCACTACGCCAAACGCATCATCTTTATTGACCTCAACTTGATTGCTGACCGAGAGTATGCGGCACGTCTCTTTGAGGCGTTGATTCCGCTCAAGGTAAGCTGGTTTGGGCTTTCGACCACGCTCCTGGGCAAGGATCGCCCGCTGCTGGAACTGGCGGCGCGCAGTGGTTGCAGCGGCTTGCTGATGGGCTTTGAGTCAATTACGCCCGCCAATCTGAAGGGGTCGAAGAAGGGCTTTAACTCGCCCGATGAATATAAAGAGTTGGTCAATCTGCTGCACCAGTACAAGATCACGCTGATGGCCTGCTTTACCTTTGGCATGGATCACGATACGCCCGATGTCTTTCTCAAGACTGCCAAGTTTGCTGTGGATGCGGCGATTGACCTACCCCGTTTTGCCATTGTGACCCCTTTCCCCAATACCGAGCTTTACAAGCGGTTGACGCGTGAAGGACGCATCCTGACGCATGATTGGGAGCTTTATGACGGGCAGCATGTCGTCTTTCAACCGGCGCAGATGTCGGCGCAGGAGCTTTACGCGGGCCATGAGCAGGCGTGGAAGTATACCTATTCATGGGGCAATATTGCGCGCCGCTTCTGGGGGGCGCGCATCCAGCTACCTGTGTGGATGGTGACAAATTTGGGCTATCGGTTCTATGCCCACCATCTCCATGATTTCTACAATTGCGACTGGATGATCGGGCAGCGTGAGACAGCACGTGGTGAATTGCCGCAGCCGGTAGTGTAAGATTGACGGCGTGCAACCTTCCTCTAAGCCCGGAGCTCCAAGGAAGGAGTTCACGATAGATTTTCGTGGGCAAGCGTAATGTATCTATGATCTATGCTCAGTTCATGAACAACTAGAACTTTCGCCATGCGACTCACCTTGATTCATCCTTGTATTGGCCGGCGTCGGGGGCAGCGCTATATCCGCACCTGGCAGATGGAACCATTGCCCGCGGCAGTGATTGCTGGTTTGACACCGCCGGGGGTCGACATTCGCTTTTATGATGACCGCATGGAGCGCATTCCTTTTGATGAGCCGACTGATGCAGTGGCGATTAGCGTGGAGACCTATACGGCCAAACGCGCCTATCAGATCGCCAGCGAGTACCGGCGGCGCGGTGTGCCTGTGATTATGGGAGGCTTTCATGCATCGCTTTGCCCGGAGGAAGTGGCGCGTTATGCCGATGCCGTAGTTGTGGGTGAGGCCGAGGCGGTTTGGGAGCAAGTGTTAAAAGATACCGAAGCAGGTACGCTTCAACCCTATTACCGGGGAGAGCAACGGCCTAGCCTGGGTGGATTGCGTCCTAATCGCTCGATCTTCCAGGGCAAGCGTTATCTGCCCATTGGTTTGGTGGAAGCGGGGCGAGGTTGCCATTTCCGCTGCGATTTCTGCGCGGTACAGACGGTCTTCCAGCGCAGCCAAACGCGCCGCCCAGCGGATGACATTTTGGAGGAGATTGACCGGCTGCGTGACAAGCGGCTTTTCTTTTTCGTGGATGACAATATCACCTCGAACATGGATGAGGCCAAAGCCTTTTTTCGCGAGTTGGCACGCCTCAAGGTGCATTGGGTGAGTCAAGCAAGCATCAACGCCGCGTATGACGAGGAGTTCTTGGAACTGATTGCGACATCTGGCTGCCAGGGGGTGCTGATTGGCTTTGAGTCGCTCAACCCGGACAACCTGCGCCGGATGAATAAGGGCTTTAACATGATGAAGGGGGGATTTGAGCAGGCGCTTGCCAATCTGCGCCGCCATCATATCCGCCTCTACATTACCTTTGTTTTTGGCTATGACGAGGATACCACCGCCAGCTTTGCGCCCACGGTAGACTTTGCGCTGGAGCACAAGTTTTATATTGCCGCCTTTAATCACCTGACCCCCTTTCCTGGGACACCGCTTTACCAGCGGTTAGAAGAGGAAGAACGGCTGCGCTATGATGCCTGGTGGTTGGATGACCGTTATCGTTATAACCAGATCCCGTTTCAGCCTGCCAAGATGACACCCGCCGAGTTACAAGCAGGCTGTCTCGCATCGCGCCGTGCCTTCTATAGCCATCGCAGCATCTGGCGGCGTGGATTGGACAAGGTGAATCGCTCCAACGCCAAGATGTGGTGGAATTACTATGGCATTAACTATCTCTTTCGCGCTGAAGTTGCCGAGCGGGACGAATATCCGCTAGGAGATGAGGCGTGGCAAGGAGAGTTGATTCCCGCCCGCGCCCACGTACCGTCGCTCACTACACCGCATTTTACGCTCCATGCCGCTGGTCGAATTTGAGCTAGCCACCGCTGCTGATGATGCTGACCTGCGCCGCCTCCTGCGTGTTAATCCATTGCCAGGGGAGATCGGCCTGAGCTATGAGCGAGAGCCAAGCTATTGGGCGGCATCAACCATTGATGGACCTTTGCACCAGACCTTGGTAGCGCGCAGCCGGGATGGGCGCGTTGTGGGCATGGGCAGCCGGACTTTGCGCGAACTCTACGTCAATGGCAAAGCCACCGCTGTCGGCTACATGAGCCAGATGCGCGTCGATCCTAACTTTGCGTGGGGTGCAGCGTTGCCCAAAGTGCTTGCCCAGGGGTGGCGTTTTTATCGCCAGCTTCACCAAGACGGATGCACGCCCTATTATTTGGTT
>CAMPHP010000206.1 GCA_946885925.1 uncultured Litorilinea sp. | reverse complement strand
CTTGCCAATCCCCCACTTGCCAATCCCATAGTCGTCAACAGCGCGGCCCAGGCAGGTTGGCGGTCAGCAGAGAGCCAAGCCAACAGGCCGCGGGGCTGTGCTGGCGCGCGCAGGTAAAGTTGCTCTAGGAGCGCGCGTAAGGCAGTACTATTGGTACGGATGGGGACGATCTCGGCTCGAAAGAGTTGAGTCAGCACACCCAGTGCGGTGACATTTTCCGGGTGAGACATAGCGACGGTCACCTGGCCGCCTTCACGAGCGATAGGGATTGCTTCATAATAACGAGCCAGTCCCGGCGGTAAGTGCTGCACAAGGGCAAGGTCGATGGCGATATGGCGCAAATCCAAGAATGGGGTCATTGATAGCACAGTCCGCACGGCAGGTTCCAGATTCAAGACTATTCTATACAATACGCAAGCGTCGTCATAAACGAAGTCGCAGAATGG
This sequence comes from uncultured Litorilinea sp., assembly GCA_946885925.1. The sequence goes on along the minus strand of CAMPHP010000206.1, from coordinate 5,801 downwards.
TCACAAAACAGTAACAGTTTGGAAAACGAACTATAGAAATCGTTTCGTGAACGAGCTTTATATGCTCAAACAGGCTGGCGAGCGATTGTCACGGATTAGAATAACTTGACAGTTGCGCCCCACAATCGTAGCGTATGGATAGAAAAAATGTGATGTTGGAAAGGGTAGGTTTTAGGTAAGAGGAGACTCTCTGCACGAATAACCTACTGCACGAATAACCTATATAGGGAAAGACACGTTTTATGCAATTTCGGAGGCGACTCCGGGGATACCTGCAAACCTATTCAACCCAGCTTGCCATTGGCCTCTCGTTGCTGATCATTGCCACAACGCTGACTGCTGGCGTTCCTGCCTATTGGCTGACCGATCTGCAACTCAATGAGCAAGTGGCATCGCACTTGCGCGATGCACAACAGTCCACGCTGGCCCTCTTGCAGACAGAACAGCACAGGCTGTCTAACATTGCGCTGCTTTTTGCCGAACGGCCTTCGCTTGCGACCTTGTTGTCTGTACAGAATGACCCAGCCACCAATCAGGCGCTAAATGCCTATATCAGCGACTTTCAAGCGCAGATCGGGCTGGATTTGCTGCTGCTCTGCGCCGCTGATGGGAGCTTTCTAGCTGGATCATCGACGGTAGCACGCTGTCCTAACAGTGAGGGCTTTTTGTGGGTAGACGGACAGCCAGCCCTGATCGTCCGGCGTCCGCTGCTGGTACAAATAGGTGGGGAGAACGGGAGCGAGAGGCAAGACTTTGTCTTGGCTGGTATCTGGCTGGATGCGCCCTTTTTGACGCAATTGGCTGCGGAGACAGGGGTACAGCAGACGTTGGTTGGGCTTGGGGGCACGCGTTTGGTGAGCAGTCTGGACGCGCCCAATTGGTTGCAGACGATTACACCCTTGCCTGCCCAGTCTGCTACGCCACGCCCCAGGCTTGTATCGGAGCTTGCCACAGAGCTTGCAAGATCACTGCCGACAGTCGAAGTGGATAGCCACTATCATTTTCAATCGATAGCGCCGCTCGTGAATCCTGATCATCGAGTTGTTTTCTATTCGGAGATTTTGCTGCCAGCCGACGAACTCTTTGCCACGCGCAACCGGGTAATGGGGATCTTGTTGACTTCTACCATGCTGGTGGCGCTACTGGGTGCGACGCTGGGCGCATGGTCAATCCGGCGTATTACATCGCCACTGGCATCCTTGACCGGCGTGGCGGAGCGTATCAGTCAAGGCGAATTTGAAACAACCATTCCTGACTTTGACGGGCCTGTGGAAGTACAGACCTTGGCCGCGGCGCTCCAGCGCAGCCAAGCCTCTGTTGTCCAGGCACTGAGTGATCGCGCAGCAGCGCGCGACCGGCTGGACAACTTAGTCCACTCCTTGGTGGAAGGGGTCATCATCATCAATAGTGGCGGCAGGATTACCTTTTGGAATCAAGGCGCTGCCTTGATCACTGGCTGGCCCCCGGAGGAGGCGCGCGGCAAGTTGCTGGATCACGTGCTGCCTCCGCTCGAAAGCCACGAGCCTACGCTCTTAAGTGCGCTGCCGCTGGCGGGTCAACGACGGCGTCTGACGGTGCTGACATCGGGGGGGAAATCGACTGTGCTGGAAGTGACCAGCGTGCGCGGACCTCGCCCCGGAGCGGACGTAGGCTTTAATGAGGAACGGGCGTTGGTACTGCGCGATGTGACCGAAGAAGAGGCGATGCACCATCTGCGCGGCTATTTCCTCGCCAACATTTCGCATGAGTTTCGCACACCCTTGAGCACGCTCAACGCCAGCATAGAATTGCTCATGGACGAAAGCCAGGATATGTCGGGAGCCGAGATGCGGGCACTGCTCAAGCCGATTCATCTGAGCTTGTTGGAGCTGCAAACGCTCATCGACAACCTGTTAGAAGGCAGCACGATAGAGGCAGGTCAATTCCGGCTGCAGCGCCGTTCGATGACGCTCAATGAGGCGATTACGGGGGCGCTGAGGTTGGTACAGCCAATGCTCGAACGTCGCGGCCAAACGATTTCGGTCACAGAACCCGCCCGTCTGGAAAAAATCTGGGCTGACCGCATGCGCTTGACCCAGGTACTGGTCAACCTGCTTGCCAATGCCAGTAAATATACACCCATCGGTGAGGCGATTGATATTACGATTGAAGTCGCTGGCAAGGGGGCAGAGAACGGATCAAGCAACGGCGCGGGTAGCGAGGTCGTTGCGAGGAGGCAGAATGGAGATGCGCTTTACCGGGTGATGGTTGCTGATCGCGGCCCCGGCATTCCCGCTGCGGAGCGGGTCAACCTCTTTCGCCGCTTTGTGCGTTTGGACTCTACCCAAGTGAACCCGGTGAGTAGCCGCAACCAAGACGTATATGGCACGGGCATTGGTCTCCATGTCGTTAAGACGACCATTGAAGCCCACGGCGGGCGGGTCGGCATTGAGGATCGACCAGAGGGTGGCGCGGTTTTCTGGTTCGAGATCCCGCGCGGGGAAATGCCGGACGAGAATTGAGTAGCAGAAGTTAGGCTCTTCGGGGAGTTGTAGATGACGAAAGTTTTGTTAGTGGAAGATGATCTGGCGCTGTCTGATGTGCTGGTCTTTACCTTGCGCCGGGCAGGCTTTGAGGTTGTGCCGGTCTATGATGGCGAGGCAGCGCTGGAAGCCTGGGCGAGCCAAACACCAGGGTTGGTGGTGCTGGATCTCAATCTGCCCAAGCTTGATGGGTTGTCCGTCTGCCGCCGTATCCGCAGCGGCTCTGGCCCCCAATCTGCCATCCCCATTATCATCCTCAGCGTACGCAGCGCCGATGAGGCCATTGTCACCGGGTTGGACATTGGTGCTGACGATTATGTGGTCAAGCCCTTTAGCCCAACGCAACTGGTGGCGCGCATTCGCGCTGTCTTGCGGCGGGCGAATGTGCCTGCGGTGACGGGTACGCTTAGCGTTAGTGGGCTGGTGTTGGAGCGCAGCCGCAACCAAGTGCAGGTGGGCGGTGCAGAACCCCTGCGCTTGACACCATTGGAAGTTAAGCTCTTAGAGACGTTGATGATCCACGCTGGGCAGGTGATGACTGTGGATCTGTTGATTACCGCGGTTTGGGGCCAGGATCAAGCAGACCGTGCCATGCTCAAGCAGCTGGTCTACCGGCTGCGTAGCAAACTGGAAAATGCTGCCAACGAGCCGATTCCGCTTGAGACCATTCCAGGCGTGGGCTATGTGCTGAATACGGAGTAGGAAGCAACTACTGGGCGAATATAATGGGCGAATATAAACATGGATGTCTACATGCGCCAAGAACGTGAGGCATGGACAGAGCACAATTCAGATTCCTAGCAATATTCATCGCCTGAAGTGATTCCGCATCTTTTCCTACATCAGATGTGCCACAATCAGCCACAATTGCCGATATTGACAGATGCGCTAGATGTTGGTAATATACGCATGTATGCATAATCGTCTAAGCGCGGAACCGCGTAGGCGCGTCTGTGCGTATAGACCAGCAAGTTCTGGCTGTGGTCAATTGGGAGGTGAATCCTGTAGATGGAAACCAAAATTACGGTACTCGTGAGTGAAGATCTGCGCCGGCAGGCAAAGGCGGCGGCGGCCCTGCAAGGACGCTCGCTGTCCGACGTGATCCGCGAGATGTTAGAGGAATGGTTAGAGGAAAGTCTCGAGACGCAACACTTGGAGCGCATGTCGGTCCGGGTGCGGCGTAACGAGGAAGCTCTCTTGCAATCCTAGATCGCGTGGGCAGCGCACCTGTAAGGCGAGGAGATCCAGCGGCAGTGACCGCAGCAACAAAGTGTTGACTTGAACGCTTGTTGGGATAAGTTCTGTTAGGATAAATAAGGCATAGAAACGAAAACGTCCCGACGCGGGCTGGCAACCTGCGGGACGTCCTCGTGAGCTTTATAATTCAGTGCTCGGTTGGGAAACCGTGGCACCTACTCGTTTCGCGCTTATGGTACACCGACCGCGCGACTTTGTCAAGCGTTGATCAGAGGATTCATCCGACTTTCTACATAAGTAGGTGAAATCAATGGCTGAAAGTAGGAGAGACAAGGAACTGTTGAGGATTTATCTCCGGATTTCCTCCGCATTGTCTCCGCTTTTGATCCGGATTGTATCCGCATTGTATCCGGATTTGATCCGCTTTGTCTCCGCTTTTGTTCCGCATTTGTTCCTATTGATCTTGCCCGCAAATGGGCGTATAGTGGGGACGCCAGCCTTGGTTGGCAGTAGAGCCTGAGAGCGGAGGTCTGTTAGCAGGTCAGTTCGGATGAGCAAGTGGGGAGAGGAGTCTGGGTAGCCTATGCAAACGCTGTGCAAACACAACGTACCCAATGATGTATCCTTAATCAGTTGCTTGCCTGGATCAATTGCTCAGAAGTTGAGCGAAGTGATTGAGAAGTGTTTACAGAAGTAGCGTAATAAACAATGGAGCATTATCAAAGAAAGCCACGGACGCAGGATAAAAAAAAGCAGGTTTCGCAACCTGCTTTACATGAGTAACCTGGCATTCGTAAGTGGAGCCCCTGATGGGACACGATTTTCTTACACCATCGGCCAAATGGTGTAAGAGATGAATACCGATCAGCCCATGCTAGGCCGCCGAAACAAATAACGTACATTATTCGCTATTCGCTCAGCAGTTGCAAAACCCTTTCTACTCGGCAAGCCTAGCATGTCTCCAGGAGAATGTCAAGTAGCTTTGGCGTCCCTGACTGTCCACCCTGGCAACATGCCACAGGAGACAAGGCTATGCCGACCCTATCGTCTGCCACACGTCGAGCACGTGCAGCCGCCGATCCGCCCGATCCTTATGCAGGCGGTCTCTTTGCCAATCAATCCCCATCAAGTTATAACCAGTCCGCGCCCCCGGCACAGCCTACTAGTGGCAACGATGTTGCCTTTGAAGTACGCGGCTTTGCCACCGATCCCAAGCATAGCGGCTATCAGATTCTCACCAACTACGAGAGCACCTATTGGCGCGCCTTTGTGGGCGTACAAGCTTGGGCGCTCTATGAGGTCTTACGCAGCTTTTGCCACAATGGCAATAATGTTTGCTATCCCTCGATCAACTACCTGCTAGAAGTCCTGGGCATCAAGCAGCGACGTGTGCTAACGGGATGGAGCACCGAGGTCAAGGGCAAGCAATATTACTATCCAGGGTTGATTGAGATTCTGCAAGGAGGAGGATTGGTCATTGCCGAGTTGGTTGGCGAAGGCCCCATGCAGCGTTATCTCTTCCATGTCAACCTGACACCCGATCTGCTACGGCCCGAGCAAGTCGCCGAGTTGCCTCCGCTGCTCCAAAACAAACACGCGGAAATGCTCAAGTCGCACTTTGCTGAGATGGCCGAGCTTGCCAGCCGCCGCCGTCCTGCAAAAGCACCCGCTTCTTCACTGTCACAAGAGCCGCCGCCACCAAATAAGTTGCAGAACGAGGTTGATTCCACGAAAAATATCGTGGAAGATGAGGGTATGACAAATTGTCAGACCCCTATGACAAATTGTCACACCCCCTCTGACAATTTGTCATACAAACAATACCAATATAACAATACCCAATTAACAAACGCGCGCTCCACGAATTTGATCAACAACAACAGTGGCGATTTGCAACAGAAGTTGCCATCGGGCGATTCGCCCAACGATGTTGTTGTTGCTTTGACTGACCTCGGGCTTGCCGATAGTGTGGTTGCTCGTTTGACCAGCCGCTTTAACCGAGAACGCATCTTGGAGAAGATAGATTACCTGCTCTACCTCCAAGAATTCCATCCCAGCAAAGTGAAGAACCCGCGCGGCTGG
>CAMPHP010000205.1 GCA_946885925.1 uncultured Litorilinea sp. | reverse complement strand
CTGCACGCTTGGTACGGACGCGGCGGAGTGGCAACCATATTTTTTATTCTGTGGATGACGCCCATGTAGCCGCGCTTTTTCGCGAGGCACTCTACCATCTGGATCATGTGCGGCGTAACTTGCCCGACCATCCCTATACAAGTGCGCAAGCCCAGCCAGTGCAGCCACAAGTGGAAGTAACTCCTTGAGCATTGATTGGTTCTTGGTTGTCTATCTACCGTCTTGTGCCTTTGACCTGTGTCTTTGGATATTAATGAGGTTTGCTGCTATGACGCACCAACATGACTCTCAAGAAAATCACGAGCATGACCACCCCCATCATGACGAGCAATCACACGGTCATGATCACCCGCATGATCATGACCACGATCATGATCATAACCACAACCATGATCATGGGCACGATCACAGCCATGATCACAGCCATGATCACGGGCATGATCATGGCAGCGGGCTATGGGGCTGGGTGAACACGATCTTCCATCTTCACGGTCATAGCGAACAAAAAGCGGCACTGGCAAATGATCAAGTCCTCCAAGACAATAAGCTCGGCATCCGCACCATCTGGTGGGCACTCGCCATTTTGGGCATTACCGCACTGCTTCAGATAGCCATTTTTTGGCTAAGCAGCAGTGTGGCGCTTTTGGCCGATACCGCCCACAACATTGGTGACGCGCTGAACTCGATCCCGCTCTTGATGGCCTTTTACCTGGCACGGCGCGCGGCCAACCGGCGTTACTCCTATGGCTATGGTCGCGCCGAAGATGTGGCAGGAATCGTCATTGTCCTTTCGATTGCCTTTAGCGCAGGTATAATCTTCTGGGAGTCGATCCAAAAGCTATTCAACCCCGAACCATTGACCCACTTGGGCTGGGTGGCAGCCGCGGCGATTATCGGCTTTGTGGGAAATGAGTTGGTTGCTATGCTGCAAATCCGCGTCGGGCGCTCGATTGGTTCTGCTGCGATGGTAGCGGATGGGCTGCACGCACGCACGGATGGGTTGACCTCGCTAGCAGTTTTGATCGCAGTCGCCGGAACATGGCTGGGCTATCCTCTTGTGGATCCGATCATCGGCTTGCTCATCGGCATTACGATTCTCTTTATCACGCGTGATGCCACCGTTACGATGTGGTACAGGTTGATGGATGCGATTGACCCGGCATTATTGGACAAGGCAGAGGAGATTGTGCAGGGACATGCAGAGGTGAAGCAGGTGCAGTGGGTACGGATGCGCTGGATGGGCCACCGGCTTCACAGCGATCTGGGGATTGCGGTTGACCCGTATCTAACCACTGCGGCCAGCCATCAAGTGGCCGAGGAACTACGCCACGAGCTTTATCATGCCTTTCCCCATCTGGCTGAAGTGGTCGTGCATGTCGATCCCTGGTCATCCACAGATGATGAATACCACCAACTGACTGCCCACCATGAGTTGCACGCCCAGAGTGCTATGGGATAAATATAGGATAAGAATATAGAATAAGTAGTGCCGGGTGGAGTGCATAGTCGCCCCGGCACTTTTTCGTATTTATGAGACTAGAACTAAGCTTTACAGCTTGAGAATGTACTGAACGCCTGCGATTCCTGCGAAATGGGCGTCTTGTGTCCAGAGGCCAGAGAATTGCAGACAACCTTCCTCGGTACCTGAAGCTCCAAGGAAGGGGTACAGCTAGAACTCTCTCAATCCTCCAGATTCGGACTGAGCCAGCGGGCAGCTTCGTCCACGGTCATGCCCTTGCGCGCGGCGTAGTCTTCTAGCTGGTCGCGGGCAATCTTGCCGAGCGAGAAATAGGTAGCTTCGGGATGGGCGAAGTAGAAGCCGCTGACTGCTGCGGTCGGCACCATAGCGCATGACTCTGTGAGATGCAGATCAATGGCTTCGGGTACCTGCATCAGTTCAAAGATGGCGCGCTTGGTCGTATGGTCAGGGCAAGCTGGATAGCCTGGGGCCGGACGAATCCCCCGATATTTCTCGTGGATCAACTCCTCGTTGGTCAAGTCCTCATCAGGCGCATAGCCCCACAGATGCTTGCGTACCTCTTCGTGCATATACTCGGCCAATGCTTCGGCCAGCCGGTCGGCCAACGCCTTCACCATAATGGCGCTGTAGTCGTCGTGGTCGGCCTGATAATGAGCGACCAACTCGTCAGTGCCGATGCCCGCGGTAACGGCAAAGGTTCCCATATAATCTGCTACGCCACTTTCTAATGGCGCAACAAAGTCGGAGAGTGCGTAGCAGGGACGGTTGCCCCCTCGATCAAATTGCTGGCGCAGCATGGGCAGGCGCATGAGTTGTTCGCTGCGGCTGTCGTCGCGCCACAACACCAGATCATCCCCCTCCGCATTGGCAGGATAGAGACCAATCACGGCGCGGGCAGTTAATTTACCATGTGCGATAATCTCCACCAACATCTTTTGCGCGTCTTCATAGAGCCGTCGCGCTTCTGGCCCCTTGGTTGGATCACTGAGAATGGCAGGATAAGCCCCCTTCATCTCCCAAGCATGGAAGAATGGACCCCAGTCAATCCTCTCTGCCAGAGTGCCCAATGGAACATCGTCATAGACCTTCACACCCAGGAAGCCAGGACGTACAATGTCCACCTGCTGCCAGTCGCATTGGAAGCGGCGAGCGCGTGCACTCGCGATGTCAAGCAGCGAACGACCTGCACGGTTGCCGCGATGATGCTCACGCAATTTGGCATACTCGGCCTTGATCTCGCTGGCATATTGCGCGCGTGTCTCCGGGTTGACCAGCTTCTCCACGACCCCCACGCTGCGCGAGGCATCTTGCACATGCACCACCGGCCCGGCATAGGCAGGGTCGATCTTGACGGCTGAGTGGATGCGCGAGGTGGTTGCGCCACCGATCAACAGCGGCTTATCAAAGCCCAGCCGCGTCATCTCCTTAGCAACATGCACCATTTCTTCCAACGACGGCGTGATCAGCCCGCTCAGCCCGATAATATCGGCATTGAGGTCAATGGCACTTTGCAGAATCTTCTCGGCAGGAACCATGACGCCCAAATCAACAATCTCATAGTTGTTACAAGCCAGCACAACTCCCACGATATTCTTGCCAATATCGTGGACATCACCCTTTACGGTTGCCATGACAATCTTCCCTGCGGCTTTGCCATTGGTGCCGTTGGCTGCTTTGGATGCCTCAATATAGGGAAGCAAATAGGCAACTGCCTTTTTCATGACGCGGGCACTCTTGACCACTTGGGGCAGGAACATCTTGCCCTCGCCAAAGAGATCGCCCACGATGTTCATGCCATCCATCAAGGGTCCTTCGATCACATGAATGGGCTCTTCGGCCTGTTGGCGCGCCTCTTCCGTATCAACCTCAATGAAATCGGTAATGCCACGCACAAGTGCATAGGAGAGTCGCTCGTTGACCGGCTGGTTACGCCACGCCAGATCTTCAACCTTCTTCTTGCCCCCGCTCTTGACTGTCTCGGCGTAGGTAACTAGCCGCTCCGTGGCGTCGGGGCGACGATTGAAGATCACGTCTTCGACGTGTTCCAGCAGTTCAGCGGGAATATCGGAGTAGAGGGGCAGCGCACCCGCATTGACAATCCCCATGTCCATCCCAGCCTGGATGGCGTAATAGAGGAAGACCGAGTGCATGGCTTCGCGCACCGCGTTGTTGCCACGGAAAGAGAAGGAGAGATTGCTAATGCCACCGCTGACCTTTGCTCCGGGTAACGTCGCCTTGATCTGGCGTGTCGCCTCGATAAAATTGATGGCGTACTCGTTATGCTCCTCAATGCCTGTGGCGATTGCCAGGATATTTGGGTCAAAGATAATATCTTCTGGTGCAAAGCCCACCTCTTCGGTGAGGATGCGATAGGCACGCGTGCAGATCTCCACCTTGCGTTCTACGGTATCCGCTTGCCCCTGCTCGTCAAAGGCCATGACAATGACAGCCGCGCCATAGCGTCTGACCGCGCGGGCTTGTGCCTTGAAGGCGGCCTCACCTTCTTTGAGGCTGATCGAGTTAACGACTGCCTTGCCCTGGACACACTTCAATCCAGCTTCGATGATTGACCACTTGGAAGAGTCAATCACCACAGGCACACGCGCAATATCCGGTTCGGTGCCGATGAGGTTGAGGAAGCGCACCATTGCAGCTTCGCCTTCCAACATGCCTTCATCAAAGTTGACATCGATCATCTGCGCGCCATTCTCCACCTGTTGGCGTGCCACGCGCACGGCTTCTTCAAAGTCGCCCGCCATGATTAGCTTGCGGAAAGCAGAAGAACCCGTGACATTGGTGCGCTCACCAATGTTAATGAAATTGGTGAAGGGTGTCACGACCAAAGGCTCAAGTCCACTGTAGGCAGATTGCAGCTTAGGCTCTGGCACAGGGCGTGGGGCAACGCCCTCAATGGCTTGGGCGATGGCGCGGATATGGTCAGGGGTGGTGCCACAGCAGCCCCCCGCAATGTTGACAAAGCCGCTCTTGGCAAAGTCTTGAAAATAGCGGCTAATTTCCTCTGGCGTTTGGTCATATCCGCCAAACTCATTGGGCAAGCCAGCATTCGGATAGCAACTGACCCGTGTATCGGCAACGCTAGATAATATCTCTAGGAAAGGGCGAATTTCATGCGCTCCTAGTGAACAGTTCAGTCCCACACTAAAGGGGCGCGCATGTTTGACCGACACCCAGAATGCTTCGGTGGTTTGACCGGAGAGACCGCGACCGCTGAGATCGACAATCGTACCGGAGATCATCAGCGGCACTTCCTCGCCCCGTTGCTCAAACACCTCCTGGATGGCTGCAATGGCAGCTTTGCTATTGAGCGTGTCGAAGATGGTCTCGACTAGCAGTAGATCAACGCCGCCATCCAATAGGCCGCGTGCCTGCTCGGCATAGGTTGCCTTGAGTTCGTCAAAGGTGATGCTGCGCGCGCCGGGGTCGTTGACATCGGGCGAAAGCGAAGCCGTCTTGTTGGTCGGCCCCACTGCACCTGCCACAAAGCGTGGCTTGTCGGGTGTTTTAGCGGTAAACTCATCTGCCACTTGCCGCGCAATCTGGGCAGCAGCCACATTCATCTCGTAGGCGAGAGGGGACATGTTATAGTCAGCCAAAGAAACAGCGTTGGCGTTGAAGGTATTTGTCTCAATAATATCAGCCCCGGCCTCTAAATAGTCGCGATGAATCTCTGCAATTACCTGGGGCTGAGTCAGGCTGAGCAGTTCATTGTTGCCTTGGAGGTTAGAAGGCCAATCGCGGAAGCGCATGCCGCGAAAATCCTCCTCGGTCAATTGATAACGTTGAATCATGGTACCCATTGCGCCATCCAACAGTAGGATGCGTTCTTGGGCCAATGTACGAATGTCTACCGCTGTGCGTGTCATGTAGCATCTCCTTGTTATGCAATAGGGAGATTATACCCCAAATTAGCCGCTTCCTTACTTTCTCTTTGGGGCGATCATGTCTTTGGGGAGATCATAATAGAGATCATCCTACATCCGTGCCCTATTGCCGCAATCCAGCCTTGACGGCGAGTTATGAGGATATACCGCGATACTTAAGGAAAACTTAAATTGGGACAGTGACTCTTTCGGTTGTGGCAAGTTGTTGCCGAGCGACCAGAACAGAGAGACCGGGTGTCCCCTCTGGGCGCAGAGTGACAGGCGCGGATAGCATCTTGGGCAAAGTCTTCACGATTAAGAGAACGATTAAGAGAAATAGTATAAGAAATCAGTGCATGTATGTTTATAAGCTAGCGAGCCAAAATAATTGATCGATCCGCTCATTGACATCTGTCCGGCAATGACGTAAATTGCTGTGAGTCATCTAGCTTCAGTCATAAGTAAATCAAGTTGCTACAAACCCTATAGGACACACTGTTATTCCGGCGCAGGAGGAATCCCCCTTATGATAGGGCAGGTCATGTAGTCTTCGCGCGAGCCTTCCTCGAAGTCCCAAGCTTCAAGGAAGGAGCATGACCAGAGGAGGCAAGGTTCGATCTGCAATTCTTCTTTGCGGCTCTGTGTGAGACTCAATATTGCATAGCGAAATCAAATAGAGAAGAGGCAAGCGATGATTCGGATCGGTATTGTGGGTTGCGGGCGCATTCTCAATGCTCACTTGCAGGGCTATAAGAAGTTGCGTGAGGCTGGCATTGACAATTTTCGCATTACGGCATTGGTAGCGCGCCAGGAGGATGATGCGCGTATGTTTGTGCGCCGGGGTGAAGGCCCTCCCCCTCGTCCGCCCGTGACGCCACCGGAGGCAGGT
>CAMPHP010000204.1 GCA_946885925.1 uncultured Litorilinea sp. | reverse complement strand
CCTCCATATCGCAGCATCACAGGCTCATAAAGGTTGTATCTCTCCTTGTGCTGACATTACTCCTCACCATTCTCACGACAGAGCCAGCCTATGCACAAGCTACACCTGGCTGTGGGGCAGGTGCGTGTGTCACAACCGGCCCGCGCCTTGCTGATGTAAATGAGGATGAATTGCTCGATAGCCTATTGGGCAGCTTGATTGGCACTGACCTAGATCTTGATGTGCTTGATTATCAAGGGCTAGCGAGTGCGGATGTGACACTTGGCGAACTCCAGTTGGCTTTAGGTGCTGCCACGCCAGATGCACTTTTGGAGGAGCCAATTACTATCAATGAATTGCTCGCTGCGCTTAATACGATTGGCGGGCTTTCGGAGCTGCCCGCGATTGACAACTTGATCAATGAACTGGCAGGAGTACCCGGCGCAAATGAAGCGTTGATCCTCGGCGATCTGATCCAGATTGAGAGTGGCGCAGGGGCATATTCTGATGTTGAGCTGAATTTGCTTGATCTAGTGACTGGCTCGATTCAGCTTTTCAACTCCCAAAACCTGGCGACACTCCCTACTGCCATTACCGTGGACGGTTCCGCTCTGGGGTTGAATGGAATTGGGGATATTACGATCCAAGCCCAAGTCATTGAGCCACCCGTATTGGCTTGTGGCGCGGCTGGCACAAACTTCTACTCTGCCGCCATTCGCATCAAGCTAGGCGTAGAGGTACTAGATTACTCGCTTCAAGGTACGCTACCCAATTTGTCAAGCGTTGGCGTAGGTGTGGATGTCGTAGACCTTGAATTGTATCTGGATGTAGCGCGCGGCGCAGGGGTCATCCAAGCTGTCAATGCCATCGCCAAAACTGTGACTATCCAAGCGACACCCGGTGTTGCAGATGTATACGTGGGTCACTTTGAGGACAATGTCTTTTTCAGCAATACACCACTCGATCCTGCATCGTTGCAACCAGCGGTGGCTGCGTCCCTGACCATTACGCTGCCGGGTGTGCCACCGGTGGTTCCACAGACTGTGCTCACAGTCCCTGTAAGCATAAAAACCTATGCAGAAGGCGCGCAACAATCGCTGCCACCGCTTGTCTTTACGGGCAATCCGGCGAATAGCGGAAATTACCCGGAGACACAGACGGCTGGCGCAGGTGCTAATACAATTGCGGGGTTAGTTACAGGCTTGATCAACAACCTTGAAGTCACCGCGGACATAGAAGGTGCGCTGGGTGGCTTAGGTGGCACCATAAATAACATACTGACGTTCTTGGGGTTAGGTGGAACGTCTGAACTAGCAGATCCCATTCTCGATCTTGTCACAGACAACTTGCTCCCCGCTCTCCTACAACCACTTTTGGACACGCTTCTAGGTGATGTGGTGGACCCGCTGCTAGCGGATTTAGGGATCGGTCTAGGCGAGATGGATGTTACCGTGTTGGGTGTTGTCCAGTTGTGTCCTGCGCTCGACATCGACAAGAGCCATAGTGGCACCTTTGCGGCTGGCGGCACTGGGCAATACACAATCTTGGTCACCAATACCGGAGCCTATAGCACCACCGCGCCGATTGTCGTGATGGATACGCTGCCCGCTGGTTTGAGCTACAACAGCCACACAGATGCCAGCTGGGTGCGTACACCCGGCACCACTACCTTTGTGAATAGCAGCGTGGTTGGACCGGGGGGTACGCTGCCGCCACTCGTCTTAACGGTTGATGTGGCAGCCAATGCCCCTGGCATCGTCTTCAAAACGGTTTCTGCCAGAACAAAAGGCAATGTCGGCGGGAGCAATAGCCAAGATTCCGATGGCACGACGATCACCGGCTCGACGGATAACGATGGCGATGGGTATACCGGGGGCAATGATCCCGACGACAACAACCCCTGTGTGCCTGACAATAACGCCGGGAATTGCGATCGCGACCAAGATGGCCTAGCCAACACCGAGGAAACTCTGTACGGCACGAATCCCGATGATGCAGATACGGATGACGATGGCATCAACGACGGCTCCGAGGTCAATGGCACGCCATCCTCTGACCCCCTAGACCCCTGTGATCCAAATCCCAATGCCCAAGCCTGTGATAGGGATGGGGATGGTTTAGATGAAGACGAGGAAGAGGAGCATAACACCAATCCCGAAGATGCGGATACCGATGATGATGGCATCCATGATGGCGATGAGGTTGACAATGGCAGTGATCCGACTGACGCTTGCGATCCAAATCCCAATGCTACGGCTTGTGACCCCAATGCGGCTGACGTAGATCAGGATTCGACGCCAGATAATAGCGACACATCGCCTAGCGATCCCTGTGTTCCGAATGTCAATGCCAAACCCTGTGACAAGGATGAGGATGGATTGACCAACGCAGAGGAAGCTGAAATTGGCACAGATCCAAGTGACCCGGACACGGATGGGGATGGGGTGCTTGACAGCGCTGATTCAGGCCCGCTTGACCCCTGTGTTCCGAATCCGAACGCCACCATCTGTCCGGGTGGGGTTGGCGATGGGAGTTTCCAATTCTTACTGCCGTCTATCAAACGGAGGTAGGCTCAACAGGCAAGTCCAAACAAGATCTCTCAATGCTTTCTCACAGTGGGGCGAGGCTAATCTCGCCCCACTGGTTTGCACCAACTTCTAGTGACTTTGCAGTTCCAAACCATCCTGCTCAATTTGCTTTCAACCCAAACATCTTCTCAATATCTTCGTTTCTGCACTATAATGCCTGCATTCACTGGACTACCTGTGTGGGGTTTCGCTATGTACCGCAAACCCAAAAGATCAATGCAGATCCACATGAGTTCAAAATGACTCACAAGAAGTTTGGGGAGAGAGCCATGAATGATATCAAATTTGGAACTGATGGTTGGCGTGGTCGAATTGCCGATGATTACACCTTTGCAAATGTACGCCGTGCTGCCCAAGCCTTTGCCACCTTTCTCATAAATGGCAAACAAGATGGCAAAGAGGGCGCTGTTGTAGTCGGTTACGACAAGCGCTTTTCAGCAGAGCATTTTGCCGCCACGGCTGCCGAAGTTCTGGCAGGCAATGGGCTACGTGTCTATCTAACCCACACCGCCACCCCGACACCCGTTATCTCCTATAGCGTAAAAGAGAAGGGCGCGCTGGGTGCAGTCAACATTACAGCCAGCCACAACCCACCAGAGGATTGCGGATTTAAGGTACGCGATGCGAATGGTGGGGCAGTTGACCCGGCGGGACTAGCCCAGATCGAGTCCTATATTCCTGCTGCCGGAAACGAAGCAGCGATCCGCCATATCCCCTTCGCGCAAGCGGTGAAAGAGGGCAGGATCGAAATCTTTGACGCCAAGCCGGCCTATCTCATTCACTTGGCTGACCTGATTGATGTGCAGCCGATTAGAGACGCAGGGCTAAAAGTTGTCGTAGACAACATGTGGGGCAATGGCGCAGGTTGGCTCACTGAAATCCTTGGCGGCAGCAAGACCGAGATCATCGAAGTCCATGCCGAGCGCAACCCTATCTTTCCGGAAATGCAACGACCTGAGCCTATCCCGCCCAATGTGGATGCAGGGTTGGCTGTGGGCAAACGGCTAGGCGCAGATTGTGTCTGTATTATGGATGGCGATGCCGACCGCTGTGGCTTTGGCGACGAGCATGGCAATTTCATTGATCAGTTGCGCGTCTTTGGGCTTCTGGCCTATTACTTGCTTGAAGTGCGTGGTATGCGCGGCCCGATTGTCAAGACCATTAGTACAACCTCCATGCTCGATAAACTGGGCGAGATCTATAACGTCCCCGTCATCAACACAGGAGTCGGCTTCAAATACGTGGCTCCCGCCATGCTGGAACATGACGCCCTGATTGGCGGCGAGGAGAGTGGTGGGTATGCGTTTCGCAACCATGTACCCGAACGTGACGGGATTCTTGCCAATCTCTATCTGCTTGATCTGATGGTACGCACGGGCAAGAAACCTTCCGAACTCCTAGAGCTACTCTTTGCCAAAGTCGGTGAACATTTCTATGACCGCATCGACACCCGGCTGACTGACAACGAAATGAAAAAGAGTTCCAAAGCCAAGTTGGATGCCATACGTGTCGAAGATGGCATTATCTTGGGTGGTCACAAAGTCGTTGATAAAGTGACTATTGATGGCTACAAATTTGTCATGGACGATGGTGGCTGGCTGCTGGTTCGCTTTTCCGGCACCGAGCCGCTCATTCGCGTCTATACCGAAACCACCGATGGGGCTGCGGTGCAGGATATTCTAAAGGACGGACAGAAGCTGGCGGGGTTGTAGAGAGCTTTTTGAAGCGGTTAGCCAACCACCTTCCTCGAACCCCTCTGGGTGGCTTCGAGGAAGGTTTTCAGCACAGACTATGCAAGCAGAACTACTTTGTGTCGCACCGACTCTGTGATAAAATGAACAATCGAAAAAGACTAAGCTTTATTGACCGATTGCACAATAGTTGTATAAGCGATGTTGGTACAGGATCAGCCTTTGCCATTAATAGATAGCCACTGTCATTTAGATACCCACCAATTCGACGGCGACCGCCCTGCCGTCATCGAGCGGGCGCGGGCTGCGGGCGTAAAGGCTATTATCATCCCAGGTATTGACCTGCATCATTGCTATCAAGCAATTGCGTTGGCAGACGAATATACCGGTATCTACGCGGCAGTAGGCATTCATCCCAACGACAGCCGCGACTATGGAGACGCCACTGAAGCCGAGTTGCGGAAGCTGGCATGCCATCCCAAAGTGGTAGCCTATGGTGAGATTGGGCTAGATTATTATTGGGACAAGGTAGATCGCGCTCATCAGCGGATTGTTTTTGAGCGCCAGCTAGAGTTGGCTGCCACGCTAGGTTTACCTGTGATCATCCACAGCCGCGATGCGAATGAGGACGTGGCTGCGATCTTGGGCGAATGGGTGCAGAGCAGTGCCTTTGCTACGTCTCCCCTAGCCCAGCGTCCTTTTGCCGGGGTTTTACATGCCTTCAGCGGCGACTTGGCGCTGGCGCAACGTGCATACGAGTGGAACTTCGTGCTGAGTTTGGGCGGGCCTGTGACGTTTACGAATGCCAAACAACTCCATGCATTGGTGCCACAACTGCGTCGCGACCGGCTGATGTTGGAGACAGACGCCCCCTATCTGACACCACACCCCTATCGCGGAAAACGCAATGAACCAGCCTATGTGGCACTCGTTTGTGCCAAGTTGGCGGACTTGTACGGAATTTCTGCTGACCAAATGGCCGAGGAGAGTACGGCGCTGGCAGAACAATTCTTTGGGTTAACACTCTCACAAGCGGATGACAGCCAGACGACACGAGCTCAACCTACGACATCGCAGCCTGTGAAAAAAGCATAGCTAAATTCGTCTGCTTTTCTTTTTCTCGCCAATAAGACGTTGGCAGGAAGGTTTACGGGAGTGGGCTTGTATAGGGACTATGTTGTCTCAAATGACTATTCTGTCTCGGATACTACTGTCTCGGATACTACTGTCCGGGATAATAGTGCCTGGGATAATAGTGTCTGGGATAATAGTGTCTGGGATACTACTGTCTTAGATAATATTATCTCGGATGATGTTGTCTCAAATAATGTAGTCTCAAAAGATAAAGATATAGTCTCAGATGATGGTAAACCAGCCATGAGCGTAAAAACGGCGATTGAAATCGGCAAGGTGTTACAGCCCATCCAAGCGGGGCTTACCCAAGTCGAAGTGAAAATGAAGAGTGTGGAGTCGTCGCTTTTTGCTCCACTTGCTGAAGCCTTTGTCGATCTGATCGGCAGTGGCGGTAAGCGGCTGCGCCCCACCATCGCGCTCCTCGCCGCCCAAGTGCATGGTGATCAAAGCGACACCCCTATCTTTCCCCAAGTCGTCGCCTTGGCTGCCTCGGTCGAGATGCTGCATACAGCTACCCTAGTCCATGATGATGTGATCGATGGGGCGCTCTTGCGTCGTGGAGTCCCCACACTGAATGCAGTCTGGAACCGCGGAACAACGATCCTGGCTGGCAACTTTATGTTTGCTCGTGCCGCCTATTTCGCCGCCGAGACCAACACCCCGCGCGTTATTCGCATCTTTGCCGATACGCTAAAGACCATTGTCGATGGTGAATTGCGCCAGCTTTTAGCACGCCATGATTTCTATCAGGAAAAAGAGGGCTATTACGAGCGCATTTATGCCAAGACAGCCAGCCTTTTTTGTGCGGCGACCGAAGCTGCCGCGGTCTTAGCAGGCTTGCCAGAGAGCGAAGTCGAAATATGGCGGGGAAGGCTTCCTACCAGACTT
>CAMPHP010000203.1 GCA_946885925.1 uncultured Litorilinea sp. | reverse complement strand
CTTTAGGGGGAAAAGCCAGGATTGCGCTGGCAACCTGGCTTCTTACTCACATCAATTCTCAACACGCGTTATGATAGTCACTACAAACAACAGCCACCACAAACAGTACGTCAATCTGCCGCTTGTGTCGCGCCTTCAGCGATATTGACTGCTGAAGAATTCTCTTCCTTGCTCTCCAAAGCCTTGTTGAGCGCCTGCATATACGCCTTCGCACTGGCGACGACAATGTCGGTATCTACGCCACGCCCGCTAAAGAGGCGGCGGCGCTGGCGGCCCTGAGCGGTTTCCTTGTAGCCGACGCTCTGTGCAGGAACTTCGATGCGAATGGTCACGTCGCCATTGGCATCCATGCCTTCGGTAATCGCCTGCACCAAGAACTCCACCAGGGTATTGCTCACGCCGACAATGCGGTTGATACCCTGGTAAATGGCGTCTACTGGCCCGGTGCCAAAGCCAGCGTCAATAATGGTCTCGCCCGTCTGATTGTTGCGCAAAGTCACCACCGCAGTCGGGATCGTCGTGGTGCCACATTGCACCTGGACATTGACCAATTCCCATGTCTCCTCGGGCTGGTAGATCTCATCCCCAACCAGTGCTTCCAAGTCGGCATCGGTAACGGTCTTCTTCTTGTCCGCCAGATCCTTGAAACGTTGGAAAATGTCGTTCAGTTCCTCACGATCCAGGTGGTAGCCCATCTCCTCCAACTTGCGGCGCAGGGCATGGCGACCACTATGCTTGCCCAAGACCAGTGAGCTTTGGTTCAAGCCAATTGTGGAGGCATCCATGATCTCATAGGTGCGCTTATTCTTCAGCATGCCATCCTGGTGAATGCCAGCCTCATGGGCAAAGGCATTTGCACCGACAATGGCCTTGTTGGGTTGGATGACCATCCCGGTGTAACGGCTCACCATATCACTGGCGCGGTGGATCTCGCGCGTCTCCACGCTTGTCTCCAGCGCAAATTGCTGTTGGCGCACATAGATCGCCATCACCGCTTCTTCCAGGCTGGTATTACCGGCGCGCTCGCCAATGCCGTTGATGGTAACTTCCATCTGCCGCGCACCGCTGCGCAAGCCAGCCAGGGTGTTGGCAGTTGCCAACCCCAGGTCGTTGTGACAATGGACGCTAAAAATGACATCCTTGGCCCCTGGGACATTCTCACGCAGATAGGCAATCAGCCAGCCAAACTCCTCTGGCGTCGTATAGCCCACGGTGTCGGGAATATTAATCGTGGTGGCTCCGGCCTTAATCGCAACACCGACGACTTGTACCAAAAAATCCGGGTCGCTGCGTCCAGCATCCTCCGGGCTAAACTCCACATCTTGGCAAAAGCTGCGGGCATACTGCACCATGTCACCCACCGTCTCCAACACATCATTGCGGCTCATGCGCAGTTTGTGTTCCATATGGATGTCGCTGGTTGCCAAGAAGGTGTGGATGCGCGGGCGGACTGCTCCCTGCACTGCTTCCCATGCGCGGTCAATATCATGCTTGTTGGCACGCGCCAGCCCGGCAATTGAAGGAGGCGGCAGAATCTCGCCATTGTGGCCCACGCGCGGCTGACGCCCAACCGTGTTGGCAATCTGACGCACAGCATCCAAGTCACCAGGGCTGGCAGCAGGAAAACCTGCCTCCATCACGTCTACACCCAAACGAGCCAGTTGGTGGGCAATATCCAATTTTTCTTGGGTGTTCAGCGTAGCGCCGGGGCTCTGTTCGCCATCGCGTAGGGTTGTGTCAAAAACGACGACGCGCTTGCCGTGGGCAATCGTGCGGGCATATTCGTTGATGTCGGAGATGACAAATTGGTTGACATCGACATGAGACAGATCTACGGCGGATACATCTTCTGTGCCGTTTTCTACATGATCACTGCCATTGCTTTGGTCCTGGGAAGTCATGGTAAAAACCTTTCTTTGTTCGCCGCCCTCAACGGACGACAATCACATTATTGGAGAGTGAAGCGAGAATGGAGCGCATCAACTGCGCTGGAACGTTTTGCATATAAACGCCTTGAGTATGTGTCAGCCAGCCTGCAAGCGCACTAAGGCCATCATCCATTCCCATCACCCCCTTTCCCGTGAATTCCCAAAGCTGGCATCTGTATTCGAGTGTAGGGGCCATCCCCTGGTAACCTACTCTGGAAATGCCCCCTACACTCGAAAAACAAATTGCTCTGATTAACCGATTTCCTTGGCGTTCAAGAAGGTCATCATCTTGCGTAACCCCTTGCCCACCTGTTCCAGTTGTTGGGTCTGCTCGGCCTTGCGCGTGGAGAGAAGCACCTTGCTGCCGTTGTGATACTCGTCCATCCACTCTTCGGCAAACGCACCCGACTGGATCTCGGACAGGATCTGCTTCATGGTCTGCTTTACCTCATCGGTGACAATGCGCGGGCCGCTCTTGTAATCGCCCCACTCGGCAGTGTCGGAGACGCTAAAGCGCATGTAGTTCAGGCCACCCTGGTACATCAAGTCCACAATCAGCTTCAACTCATGCAGACACTCAAAGTAGGCAATCTCTGGTTGGTAGCCAGCATCGACCAAGGTCTCAAAACCAGCCTTGACCAGTTCGCTAACCCCACCACAAAGCACCACCTGCTCGCCAAAGAGGTCAGTTTCAGTCTCTTCCGTAAAGGTTGTCTCCAATACACCGGCGCGGGTGCTGCCAATGCCCTTGGCATAGGCCAAAGAATTTTGCAGAGCATTGCCACTGGCGTCCTGGTGAATGGCAACCAATGCAGGAACACCCGACCCTTCCTTGAAGACCTCGCGCACACGATGACCGGGAGCCTTGGGGGCAACCATCGTCACATCAACATCAGCGGGCGGCTGGATAAACCCAAAGCGGATATTAAAGCCATGAGCAAACATCAGCGTGTCACCAGACTTCAGATTGGGCGCAATGTCTTCTTCATAGACCTTGGATTGAATCGGATCGGGCAGCACCATCATGATAAAGTCAGCTTCAGCAGCAGCCTGGGCATTGGTCACAACGCGCAAGCCATCCGCCTCGGCCTTGGGCCAACTCTTGCTGCCTTCATACAAGCCGACGCGTACATCAACGCCGCTATCCTGCAAGTTCAAGGCGTGGGCGTGGCCCTGGCTGCCATAGCCGATAATAGCAACCTTCTTGCCCTTGAGCAGCCCCAAATCCGCCTGATTCTCGTAATAAATTTTTGCCATGAGTTTAATAGTCCTTCTGCTTTCTCTCTGTAGGGATCCCTGGGTGTAGTGAGCCCTGGGTATTGAACTTTGGGTGTGAACTTTGATTTCTAACAATGCCACATCTCTCGTGGCTCTATCTGATAACCATATCAGTGATTCTATGTAATTATATACATGATTCTATAGATGATGATTATGCAGATGCCTAGATTATGAAGCAGTGATAGGGTGTCTCTCTATTTTCTCCACAAGCCGCCCAATATCCGAATTGGCGCGATGCTTGTTTGCTTATCGTTTGCAGAATGGCAGGCTGGCATAGAGGCATAGCCCCTACACGCCACCCGTGCGGAAGCGTTCGCTTGTGTCAGACTCATAGCCATTGACGCGCGCCTTCCACACAGCCGTCCCGCGCTTAAAGCGGCGTTCTGTGACCCCACGCACGATGGCAACCCGCCCGGTACGCACCATCTCCACAATGCCGAAATTCGCCAACAACTCGATCAACGCGTCCACGCGATCTTCTGCCCCCACAATCTGCACCACCAGGCTGTCCAGCGCCACATCCACAATCTCGGCGCGGTAGATGTTGACCAACTGCATGATCTCCGAACGGTTCTCCCGGTTAGTCTGCACCCGGATCAGCGCCAGTTCACGCACCACGCTGGGCTTCTCGCTGATGTCTTCCACACGGGTTACGTCAATGACCTTGCGTAATTGCTTGATGACCTGATCGACCATATGGGCATTGCCATCTACCACAAAGGTCATGCGGCTAATGCCTGGGGTCTCGCTATGGCCCACCTGCAAACTATCAATATTGAAGTTGCGCCTACGCAACATGCCCGACACCCGGTTTAACACACCGGGCTTGTCGCGCATCCAGGCGACCAATGTATGCTTCATGGTAACTTTCTGCCCTTTCGTGCTCGTCAGATCAATGTATGCTAAATTCAATTAAGTTCAAACGGGGTTACCAACTCGGCTCTACACCGCTATAGCCTTGAACCACAGCGGGCTTGGGACGGCGGAGCAACTCATCCACGGCTGCGCCAGGAGCCACCATTGGGTAAACATTCACTTCTTCTTTTACGCGGAAATCAATTAGGAAAGGGCCAGGGGTACGGTGGGCCATTTCATAAGCAGCCGCCACCTCATCTGGTCTGCGCACCGAAATGGCAGGAATATCATAGGCATCAGCCAGCTTCACAAAGTCGGGCGACACCACAGGCGTTCCCACATAACGCCTGTCATAGAACATCTGCTGCCACTGGCGCACCATGCCCAAGAAGCCATTGTTGATAATGGCAATTTTCACGGGTAGCCGTTCCTGCTTCAACACGGCCAATTCCTGCAAAGTCATCTGGAAGCCGCCATCACCCACCACTGCCCAAACTGTGCGATCCGGATAGGCCATCTGGGCACCGATAGCGCCGGGCAGCGCATAGCCCATCGTCCCAGAACCGCCGCTGGTCAATAACTGCCCCGCGTGATCATGGATATAATACTGGCTTTCCCACATCTGGTGCTGGCCCACATCAGTCACGATGATCACAGGCCCATTGGATAAATCTTTGGTGCTGTGCCAGAGCTGGCGGATCACAAAGGGTGGAATGAGTTCGTCCACCTCATAGTTGAGGATATCTGTAGTGGAGGAGTCAGCGCGCCACTCGTCCAGTTCTTGCATCCAAATTTGATGGCGGCGTTGTTCAACCAATGGCAGCAGTGCGGGCAGGGTCTCACCCAGGTCACCCACCACTGGCACATCGGGCACCACATTCTTGCCCACCTCGGCATGATCCAGTTCAAAATGGATGATCTTGGCCTGTTTTGCAAAACGGTCCAAACGGCCTGTGATGCGGTCGTCAAAACGCATCCCCATCGCGATCAGCAGGTCGCAGCCCTGGATCGCGCGGTTGGCATAGGCTTCACCGTGCATCCCTGCCATGCCCAGGCTCAACGGGTGACTCTCTGGGATATTGCCCGTGCCTAACAGCGTGGTCACCACTGGAATCTGGGCCTTTTCAACCAGTTCCAGCAACTCACGCGACACGCCAGCCAACTGCACCCCATGTCCGGAGATGATCAGAGGGCGCTCGCTGCGGTTGATCATCTCCGCGGCCTTACGCACATCTTCCATATTCACCGTGGGCCACGGCTCAAAACCGGGCAGGTCAATCTCCATATCATAGCGGAAGATCCCTGTGGCGTTCTGCACATCTTTACAGATGTCCACCAACACAGGCCCCGGTCGCCCTTCACGCGCAATATAGAAGGCTTCCTTGAGGATCATGGGCAGTTCGTTGACATCGGTCACCAGATAGGTGTGCTTGCAAACCGGCTGCGTCACTCCGACAATATCTGATTCTTGGAAGGCATCGGTTCCCAACAGATTGGTTGGCACTTGGCCGGTGATTGCCACAATGGGGATGCTGTCCATGAGTGCGGTTGCCAAACCTGTGACCAGGTTAGTTGCACCCGGCCCGCTGGTGGCAATACAGACACCCACACGCTTGGTCGCCCGCGCATAGCCATCCGCCATGTGAGCGCCGCATTGTTCATGACGAACGAGGACATGATGAATCCGCCCATCCGCCTCATAAGGGGCCAGTGCATCATAGGTGGGCAAGATCGCGCCACCAGGATGACCAAAGACGACATTTACGCCTTCATGCACCAGCGCCTCCCACACCATTTGGGCACCCGTCATCGGCCTAGGCTCTGAACATGAGGCCCCGTGACCGTTTTGGCTCGACTGGGTCATGGCTTGTTCTCCTTAAAAATTGAGTATAAAAAGACCCTTCCCAGTTGGGAAGGGTCTACAGTGACCTCGAGACTGTGCAGGCGTTAATCTCTACGCAGCTTCACCAACCAGCATTGACTTCTGGACGCTAAGTACTACTACGCTCAGAAGCTCGGTAATAAGACCAAGTACTAGAATGCTGGAAAGGATTACTGCCGGAATCATCATTGTTGCGATTCGTTTCTTCGCAATTGCCCGCTTGTTTGTGGCGTCCGGTTGAAAGATCAGTTGAGTTCACCACATACTACGCAGATTACACAGTAGATTACACAAGATAAATTGCATAGAGCAAGTTGCACAAAACAGACACAGCACTTTGCTCA
>CAMPHP010000202.1 GCA_946885925.1 uncultured Litorilinea sp. | reverse complement strand
GTGCTGGCTTGTGCCTGGAAGGGTGCTGGAGGTGTGAAATTGAAGCTGTCGCTCTGGATCGCCGTAGCGCAGCACCTCAGCCAAGCTCGTCGGGATGGTAGATGGCTCGATTTCACGAATTGTACTGCGGCTGCCGCGCAGCAAGCGTACATCGTTTTGGCTGACTGCCAAAATATAAAAAAGGCTATCGTTGGTCAAGAGTGGTAGCAGTGGTTTTACATGAAACGTTTCTGCAACAATGACCTGCGTTACAAAGGTCCTCGTGACCTGATAGCACTTGAACATATCCTCAGCGAGAAAGAGGGCTAGGCCCTCTTTCTGCTGCCGCCAAAATTCGGCATCTTTCACTAAAGCTTGCGCTGGATTTAGAAGCTGATGAACCAGCAGATCGGGCAGGCCAAACCCCTCAAGTTGTTCCCCGGCAATCCGGAGAAGATTTTTCAATTGAAGGCCCTCGGCCTGAACACGGGTTATGATGCGCGAGGTGGGTATATAAATGGTGACTGCTGGCTTGCCTTGGTGAGCAATAATCGTTTCCAAATCCTGAAGGCTAAATGGCTCCTTCATAGTAGCTCCTATCGTGGATGTCCACAAATAGCGGCTACTAGGGCATTGAGTATGGTTTCTCAATGCTCTGATCGTGCTGCCAGTTCACATACGGGCCAAGGGAGATTCAGACCGCTGAGTGGACAAATATCTATGATGGCTATGAATCAAATAATAAATCTGATTATAAATCAACAGCATAATACCTTGTTGAAGCAGATTGCTTATGTAGTTTGACGAGTAGTTTGACCAGTGGTTTGACGACTCGGTACCTGTGACAGCAATTCAAAGAGTGTCGACAAGGTAGGCACTTCGGAAACAGCGTCTTGCTCGCCACGGCTTGTTGGTGCAAGAACGCGGGCTTGACTGCCCCGACCTTCTAATACCAAGATGCCGAGTTGTGAATGTGAAGCAATTAACTTCTCTGCCTCGACAGCAGATTCCTCATCCACAATCAACCAATCTGCTTGCTTTAAGGTAGACGGTGTTGGGTTAGAATCCGTAGCCTCAACCACACGAAACTTCGCCGGTGCAGTGTTCAATGCATGCTGGAGGAGTTCGCGGAAGAGGCGTGGCCGGTTTGCAAGGATTATTGTAATTGGTGTCGGGACACTCATGATCGCTACCCCTTAAGCAGACAGTATAGTGAGACTGAATTCATAACACACATCTTATTGTTTTATTGATCTAAGAGTTACTATAGCGTTTTTGTCTAGCATTGACATAGATAGGTATCTGGACTAGCGGTACAAGTGGGGATATACCCTACCCTATGCCTGTCGTAAGGGTGTGAAACATGACAGGTAAGCCTATATCGCGTATGTAAATGGTCTGAAATTGGGATTGAGACAGATCGCAGAGTAATGGTACGTGAGGTTGTGTAAAGGTATAGGGAAGATATAGGAAAGGTATGGTACCAGCATCAAGTTCAGGAGCTATGTCCAAACATCTAGCTGTCAGCGTTGCCTAGTCGTTTTCGTTGTAGACGAGCCAACCGGTGTTCCAGCGTTCGTTGGTCAGCGGGACGGCGAGCGGCGGGGTGGGCATTGCGGAGGTTGTGTAGTGCCCAGGATGTCCACATCTCTGCTTGCTCTAGATCATGGAGTTTCCATTCGCAATATTTTGCTAGCTCGATATAGGGGGTGGGGTCAGTGCCTGGTATTGAGGTAATCCAATCCTGCCAGGTCTCGGCTGCTTCTGCCCAACGTTCCTGTCGTTTGTAGAGGTCGGCAAGCCGGTGTAAAAGATCGCTGCGGTCGGCGGGATTGCGTACACTCTCCAGGGCGCGCTTGTAGGCGTTCTCCGCCGCTGCGAAATCCCCTGCGCGTTCACGAGCGCTGCCAAGACCAACCCAATCCATCCCCTGAATCGTGGGTGCAGGCGCATCGCCAAAGGCGCGGCTGAGATGATCTGCTAGCGCCACCATAGTCACAATATCTTCATTGTTGTGATAAAAGACACGGCGCATGGCGTCGCCATGACCATTGCGTACATACTGTAGGTAAAGTTCTGGGATTAAATGACCGGGCACATCATCTTCGGAACGGTGGAGACCCAGGATCATCTGTTCGAGATTGATCAGGCGGCAGCTTTGCAAGCGCCGACGCCAGACTCGGCGCGCGGGCATGAGTAGATCGAGATGGGGACGATCTTCGCGCAAGAGAGACGCTGCGTCACGATCCAGCGGTAGCAAGCGACGATTTTGGGCGTAGCGCAGGCGCAATAAGGGAAGGTCGAAAGAGCGCCCGTTAAAGGTAACGGTCATCTCATACGAAGCAAGCATATCCGCCAGTGCCACTAGCAGCGCGCCTTCTTCGGCTGGGTTGCGCATAAAGAACTGGCGCACGACAAAATGAGTGGGTGTCACGTTCGGATCAGGCGCGGCGGGTAATTGGTCGGGTGCATAGGGTTGATAGGCTTCAAAGGTTCCCACGCCGACCATAAAGCAGTAGACACCCGCACCACCACCCAACCCTGTCGTCTCGGTGTCGATGAAGACAGCGCGGCGATAGTCTGCTATTTCGCTTAGCCCAAAGGTGGGATGGTAGCGATGAAATAACGCTGGCGAAAGGCTGACGAGGTTGCCAAGGGGATGGGAGCCGCGTGGTTCCTCTAGCGGGAAGGCTTGCGTCGCGCAATAGCAGAGACCGGCAGCATTGACTATCTCATAGCCAGGTACGAGGCGATGGAGGGGTAGAGACTGATTGATAGGCTCATCATCTGGTTCGGGCGGAGGCAACTCTTTATCAAACGCATCAACATCTGGTGGAAGCGGTGGCGTTGGGCGTTTGCTTTTATCACGCAGGCTGACTAGACGACGAAGCCGGTCTTGCATCTCGCTCATAAATGTAGCTTACCATAGACATCCATGTGAACCAAGCATTGGCAAACTAGGCAGTGTATCTAGGGCTGGCTCTCCTCATCATGCCTCCATCGTGAAAGCACCGCAAACCAGGGGGCTTGAGAACAGCTCTGCCTGAGTGACGGTGGACGTTTGGTGCACACGGGGACGACAGCTATAATCGTAGGGTGAGCCAGTTATGGAGGCTGGCTTTGGTACTAGAAGGGTTGTTAAATGATGGATGTTTTGCTGATATGAGTGAAGAATCCGTGCTACCTGCTGGGCAGGGAAAACATTGGAAGCTCTATCCCCCTGCGCCACATGAATTTTGCCGCGCCATCCCTGAACATCCACTGCTGTTGCAAGTATTATACAATCGCGGATTGCACACACCCGAAATGGTGAGAGATTTTCTGGTTAGTGAAGATGCTGTGCTAGAGAACCCGTATCAACTTGGCGATATGAAGCCCGCGGTTGAGCGTATCCTCCAGGCGATTGAGCAGAATGAAACGATTTGCGTCTATGGGGACTTCGACGCCGATGGCGTTTGTGCAACGGCTCTGTTGGTGAGCGCACTCCAGGCTGCCGGAGGGCGGGTTGGCCCGTACATCCCTGATCGCGTGGACGAAGGCTATGGGCTGAACATAGACGCTTTGACTACCATTGCCGAACGGGCACAGCTTTTAATTACAGTGGATTGTGGCATCCGTAGTGTGGCAGAGGTGACGCATGCCCAGCACCTCGGCATGGATGTGATCATTACCGACCATCATTCGATTGGCCCGGAGCTGCCTCCGGCGATAGCTGTGATCAATCCCCAGCGCGAGGATATGCCAAATCCGACAACACGGTTGGCTGGGGTAGGTGTAGCCTATCGTGTGGCCCAAGCTGTATTACGTGCCGCGGTGGATTTACCCAATGCGCGCATTGATGCTGAGAAGGCTGCGGAGATGGAGCAGCAGTTGCTAGACTTGGTGGCGTTGGGTACAGTGGCGGATATGATGCCGTTGCTCGGTGACAACCGTTCGCTGGTACGCCGGGGACTGGCACAGTTGAATATGACACAGCGTCCTGGGCTAGAGGCACTTTTGGTGCAAGCGGATCTGCGTCCAGGCACAGTTGATACCACGGCAATCTCGTTCCGCCTAGGCCCGCGCATCAATGCTGCTGGACGGCTCTCGCACGCCAAGGTGGCCTACCGGCTGCTACGCACAACCGATGTCACTGAAGCCTATACACTGGCGACGCAACTGGAGGCATTGAATAAACAACGGCGCGCACTTACTGACCAGGCACAGATGGCGGCTGAAGAACAGTTGAATGGCTTTGTGGGGCAGGATGCTCCCATGCTCTTTATCCATAGTCCGAGCCTGATTGCGGGAATTGTGGGGCTGGTGGCGGGCAAATTGGCTGACCGCTATTACCGTCCGGCTGTAGTTGTGGAAGAAGGGCCAGAGGAGTCGCGCGGGAGTGCGCGCAGCATTGCCGAATTTGACATAAGCAGTGCGCTTGACGCGGTGAGTGGCTATCTCGTCCGGCATGGTGGACACAGCCGGGCGGCAGGTTTTACGGTTAAGACAGAGAATCTGCCTGCACTACGGGCTGCGCTGACTGAGTTGGCCGATGCGACGTTGCGGGAACGAGATCGGCTGCGTCCAACGTTATGGATTGATGCAGAGACAAAATTGGAAGAGCTATCTTGGGGTGCACACGGGCAATTGGCTCGTCTCGAACCGACAGGTTATGGAAATTCCACGCCCCGGCTGCTTTGTCGCAATCTTCGTGTCCGCGATCTGCGTACTGTCGGCAGCGGCAAGCATTTACGGCTGATTTTGGATCAGGATGCACAGAGTATGGTGATGGACGCGGTAGCGTTTCAGCAGGGTGCATGGGCGGATCATCTTCGGATGGGTGACCAGATCGATGTAGTTTTCCAGTTGGAAACAAACGAGTGGCAGGGTCGCCAAAGCCTGCAAATGAATGTCCAGGATATGCGACTGGCTGGAAGCGGCCCAGCGATTGAAGTTGCTGTGCCGCCTAAGGAGTGAGGGTGTATTAGCAGGTTCAGAAGGGGATTCCTCCCGCCCCAGGGCGCGGAATGCAATCTCTTGACAGGAACCTCCCCTGGAGCTTCAAGCTCCGAGGAAGGGGACAGGACGAGATAAAGGGCAGAGAGGAAGATTGTGAGACGACTTAGCATACCGTTGAGAGTTGGATTGATCTTTGGGCTGATTGGTATTGTGTTAACTGTGGTCGGGATTGTGCGTGGGACTGTGCCGGCGAATCCGGCTAGTATTGCCGTTGCATTGCTGATTGGCGGCGGCGTCTGGTTTGTAGTGAGTTGGGCGGTTGCCACTGCCGCGGTGGATGTGGAACAGGACTTGGCTGAAGTTCACGACGAGACGCAGTCCGACCCTGTGTAATCAAGGTAAAGATAACCAGGACAAAGAGCGTATGCTGCTTCCTGTGGCGTGGTATTGTGTGAAGCCAAGAGTGAAACACAGAGGAGTGACACAAATGCATAATAAGCATAGTAAGACG
Organism: uncultured Litorilinea sp.; assembly: GCA_946885925.1. The sequence goes on along the minus strand of CAMPHP010000202.1, from coordinate 885 downwards.
GTCGCTGCGCTGGTCGTGGCCTTGATGACGCTGTTGCTTGCATTTCAACCGGCATTGGCGGCATCTGTCACGGAACAAGTCACAGAACAAGAAGAGCAGTATTATGGGCTGAGTTGCGTAGATGGCGTCTGTCGTGCGCAACTGGATTTGGGTATCGGTAGCGAGTCGCTGCCACAAGGCGCGTGGCTTTCCTTTATGCAAAGCGCCTTACGGCACCTCCCAGGGGGCGCGGGTGTTGCCATTGATGATGATATTACGATCACAATGCCTAGCGGTAGTTTGGCATTGCTCGACGCTGATGTGGTGATGACGCTGGATGATGAGGGAAAGATTGCCGCACTGCGCGGCAGTGCGGCTGCCCCCGTGCCTACTTTTGGCTTGTTGGGCGATTGGCAGGTGGTGACACCCGCACGGGTTTCGATTGGTTATGATCGGGGTGCGATGCTGACGGATCTAAATGCACCCTTGCAAGCGGATCGTCGTTATTTCTTTATCGATGCTCAAGCAGGGCTGCATCTAGTTACGAAGGGAGTGGCGTTAGATGCCCCAGCAGGCCAACGTGTGGCACTGGTTGTGGATTTGGCCCAGCCCTTACTCTTTGTCGATGGACAGCTCACATTACGCACCGATGGGCAGATGGCCTTTATCCGAGAAGCATTGGGGCCGGTTGGTGAGAGCGAGTGGCTGCCTGCAAATCTGCCCTTGCGCCAAACCGCGACGTTTCGCATCCAGGGGCAAGTAGGGCAGGAAGTTGAGCCGAAGCTGACCTTGAATGGTGAGTATCGCATGGATGGTGGGCTGGCTGGCACTTGGTTGCAGATTGATGCAACCCCACTGCTGGCACAAGGGCAGGCGGTAATCGGGCCAGATGGACTGCTGCTGGAA
>CAMPHP010000201.1 GCA_946885925.1 uncultured Litorilinea sp. | reverse complement strand
ATGCTATGCCGCATAACAGCGAAGTCTTGAATCTGGTTGGCTTTGATCAGCGTCTGGATGCAGAAGTGCCCCTTGATCTTGTATTTCGGGACGAGAAGAACGAGCCAACAAGCATGCGTCACTACCTTCAAGACAAACCGGTTGTGCTTGCGCTTACCTATTTCGAATGTGAAAACCTTTGCCCAATGGTGCGACATGGCTTGGTGGAGGCATTGCGCCCCTTGGCCTTTACGGTTGGGCAGGAGTTTGATGTGGTGGTGGTGAGCATTGACCCTGATGAGACACCTGCCACAGCAACAATGGTCAAACAGGAGACAATTGCCGAATATGACCGTCCAGGCAGTGAAGCGGGTTGGCATTTTCTCACCGGCGATCATAAGTCCGTTGACCAATTGGCCGACGCCGTTGGCTTTCACTTCGCTTATGACGCTGAGATAGATGAATATGCCCATCCCAGCGGTCTGGTACTCTTGACGCCTGCTGGCAAGATTGCTCGTTACTTTTTTGGCATTGAATATCCTGCACAAGAGTTGCGCTTGAGTTTGGTGGACGCATCGCAGAATCAAATTGGCACAGCGGTTGACCGGCTCTTGCTGCTCTGCTATCAATATGACCCGGCGACAGGCAAGTACACGCCACTCATCATGTCAATTGTGCGGATAGTGAGTGCTTTCACAGTATTGGTTTTCGGCATTTTCCTCTTTGTCGCGTGGCGCAAGGAATCACACCAAACGCCAACGCTTAGTTGAGGTTAGGGCTTATGTGGAACCGAATTTTTCCAGAGCAGGCGTCAACGATTGCACCGCAAATCGATCAAATCTTCTTCGTCGAGACCATTCTCGCTTTGCTCTTTGCCGTGCCGGTTGCGGCCCTCGTTATCTATTTCGCTGTAAAGTATCGGGCGAGTGCACGCATCGCCCGATATGTTGAGGTTACCGAAGGACGCGGACGGGGAGAGACTTGGCTCTTGGAAACGGCCTGGATTGTTGTGCCACTCAGCTTGGCGTTGGCTGTATTTGGGTGGGGAGCAAGAATCTACTTCAACGTCTATGCGTTACCAGCAGAGGGTATGGATATTTATGTCGTGGGTAAACAGTGGATGTGGAAGTTTCAGCATCCAACGGGACAGACCGAGATTGATGAATTGCATGTGCCAGTGGGCTACCCTGTGCGCCTCACTATGATCTCCGAAGATGTAATCCACAGCTTTTTCGTACCCGCTTTCCGCGTCAAACGCGATGTTGTACCAGGAGAATACGTCACTGCCTGGTTCGAAGCGACGAAGCCGGGCGTGTATGACCTCTATTGCGCTGAATATTGCGGCACACACCATTCGCGCATGTTGGGCAGGATCGTTGTCATGGAAGCCAACCGATACCAGCAGTGGATCAGCCAGCGTGGTATCGGCAGCGGTACAAGCGCTATTCCAGAGGATCGCGCCGCCCCAGCGCCGCCCAGTGGAGAAGAGACACCGGCGACGATGGCAGATGCGGGTGAGGAACTCTTTCAGACGCTTGGATGCAACTCGTGTCATCTGATGGAAGGAGGTGGCGTTGGTCCCTCGCTCGTAGGGTTGTGGGGCAGAGAAGAGGAGTTGGCGGATGGAACGACGGTAATTGCCGACATGGAGTACATTCGCCGGTCGATCCTCGATCCCAATGCCCAGATTGTTGCTGGGTATCCTCCCGCCATGCCAACTTATGAGGGGCAGATTGACGAGGAAGAATTACTCATGTTAATTGAATATATCCGTTCGTTGAGTGAAGAGCAGCAATAGGAGCAGGAATGAGCACCATTGCACCCGCTTTACGACTGCGGGAAAACTATATTAATGCAAGTTACACAGCCAAATCCTGGCTGCTGACGGTCGATCATAAGCGCATTGGCATTTTGTACATGATCGCAATTACCGTCTTCTTTGTGTTTGGCGGTGCCGCGGCGACCTTAATGCGAGCAGAACTAGTAACACCAGAAGGGGATCTGGTTACTGCGGATGGCTATAACAAGCTCTTTACCGCACATGGCACACTCATGATTTTCTTTTTTCTCGTGCCTTCTATTCCAGCGACCCTGGGCAATTTCTTGGTACCGTTGATGATCGGCGCCCGCGACATGGCCTTCCCACGTCTTAACCTGATTAGTTGGTATCTACTTATAATCGGGGCCGCCGTTGCTCTTACTTCACTCATTGCGGGTGGCGTGGATACTGGTTGGACTTTTTATCCCCCTTATAGCTCAACCTTCACCAATACCCACGTGGCGGGCGTGGCGATAGGTGCGCTGATTGCCGGATTCTCATCAATCTTCACTGGTCTGAATATTATTGTGACGACCCATAAGATGCGGGCACCGGGGCTATCGTGGTTTCGGCTGCCGTTGTTTGTCTGGTCACATTATGCGGCTAGCCTGATTATGGTGCTGGCAACACCCGTCTTGGCAATCACGTTGGTCTTGCTTGCCATTGAGCGTGTCTTTGGTGTGGGCGTCTTTGATCCTGCGCTGGGTGGCGATCCCATTCTCTTCCAGCACTTATTTTGGTTCTACTCGCACCCCGCCGTCTATATTATGATCTTGCCCGGCATGGGTGTAATTAGCGAGCTGATTACCTGCTTCTCACGCAATCCACCTTTTGGCTACCGCTTCATCGCCATTTCTAGCGTTGCCATTGCCGTTTTTGGCTTTTTGGTCTGGGGCCATCATATGTTCGTAAGCGGACAATCCATCTTTGCAGGGATGGCCTTCTCGTTGTTGAGCTTTATGGTCGCCATCCCATCAGCCGTTAAGGTCTTTAGCTGGACAGCGACACTCTATAAAGGCCACATATCATGGGACACGCCCATGCTCTATGCACTTGGTTTTCTCGCCTTGTTTACAATTGGCGGATTGACTGGCCTCTTTCTGGCGACCTTACCGATTGACGTGCATGTCCATGATACCTACTTCGTCGTGGCTCACTTCCACTACATCATGGTTGGTGGCCAGGTTTTGGCCTTTCTGGGTGGACTTCATTTCTGGTGGCCCAAGATCTCGGGGCGCATGTACCCAGAAGGTTGGGGTAGGGCTTCTGCGATCATTGTCTTTCTGGGGTTTAATCTAACCTTCTTCCCCCAATTCCTGCTGGGCACGCAAGGGATGCCCCGTCGCTATTACGAATATGATCCGCAGTATCAGGTACTTAATGTGATGTCGAGTGCTGGTGCATCGATCCTGGCGGTAGGTCTGATCTTGCCAGTGCTCTACTTGGCATGGTCTATACGTAGCGGCAAGATTGCCTCCGACAACCCTTGGGGGGCAACCGGGTTTGAGTGGAAGACTACGTCACCGCCACCGCCACATAACTTTGACGAGATTCCTGTCTCCAATCACCCACCCTACCAGTACGCCACTGTCCGTCACTATACACCCCAGACCACAACGACAGTTGAGGAAATTGAGGAGATGGGGCATGACTGAATCACATGGCGCGCTGGCCCACCATTTTGAGACATTGCCACAGCAGCGGGAAGCAAATGTGCTCGGGATGTGGATCTTTTTGGTAACTGAAATACTCTTTTTTGGTGCGCTCTTTGCAACGTATACGGTCTACCGATTGGCCTATCCAGCCACCTTTGAGGCTGCCAGCCAGCATCTGGACCCGGTGCGCGGCACCATCAATACGGCCATCCTGCTCACGAGCAGTCTGACTGTGGCACTCGCTGTCCATGCCGCCGAGACACGCAACCGCCGTGTTATGGTGATGATGATGGTCGTTACAGCGTTGTTGGGGTTAGCCTTCTTGGGGATCAAAGCTACTGAGTACTATACAGAGTATGTTGAGAATTTAATCCCTGGGTACAATTTTATCTGGGAAGGCCCTGATGAGAGACCAGCCGCGCTCTTTTTTACAATCTATTTCATCATGACAGGCATCCACGCCCTTCATATGATCATTGGTATCGGCGTGTTGATTGTGATGATCTATTTTGCCTGGCGAGGCTACTATGATGTTGATCCAATGCCTGTTGAACGTTTTGGTCTCTATTGGCACTTTGTGGATATTGTCTGGATCTTCTTGTTTCCGCTGCTCTATTTAATTTAGGTGCATGTTAATTTAGGTGCACGTTCATCTAAGTGCAAGTTTAGATGCACTGTACCTGACACCTAAACACTTTTACGCAACACAGGATTTTGGTGTTGTAACCAGCAAGTGATTCTCTTGTCAAAGTGCGAGCGCGACGAGGCCATTATCCTTCTTTCGCTAGGTGTATTTTACCACATTTTAGAGATGCAGAGCCTATCCGTTTGTTGACAGTTGGGGAGCAGGAGGCTGCGGCGATTCCCCATCCCCCATGAATGGGGGAGTACCCTCGCCACTTTTCTATGGACCATACAGTTGGAGAGCATTCGCCGCCATCAACGCTCAGCTACTTCATTGTCTATGGGGCGCTTATCCTATTGCTTGTACTTACGGTTGTCGTATCCCGTATAGACCTCGGTGGCTGGAGTGTGGCGATCTCTTTATCCATTGCTATGGTGAAGGCTGTGTTGGTTGTGCTCTACTTTATGCATGTGCTCTACAGCAGCCGCCTGACCAAGTTAGTCATCGTAGCAGGCGTGGTCATATTGGTGATTCTCTATTATCTCCTCCTGGCTGACTATCTAACACGATCATGGGTGGGGACTATCCCAAGATAGGGAGTACAGTGTCTAGTCTAGCTGTAGTATCCCTCGTCACGCAGGCGGTAGAGTACCGAGTCGCGGTTAGCCAGTGGGAATGTGATGGGATGATTGCCCTGGCGTTGGGACTCGTAGACGCCCATCACCATCTCAAGTGAGGCAACACCATCTTCTCCTGGTGAGCTGGGCGTGCCGCCAGTTTCGATGCACTCGACCAATTCGCGCATAGCATCCAGGATTGTACTGGTCGCAGGCACCAAAGGAAATGGCTCCTGCTCAAGTTCCCACCATTCGATGCGCGCATCAGGTTCGTTGATCCGGTCTGTACGATCCACACCTCGCCACAACTGGTTCCCCGCACCGGAGAGAACGATAACCCCCTCTGTGCCTTGAATTTGCAGTTCAAAGCGATAATATCGTGTGCGCTCGTTGACCATCGCTACCGCGCTCAGACCGGAGTCGAACTCGAAGATGGCGTGGCTGTCATCCTCCACGGGGAAAGGCTGCTGGCGGCGCAGTGCCGTCCCCATCACCGCTTGAGGTTCACCGCCAAACATACGAAAGAGGTCAAAGAGGTGAACCGCATCGTGGAGCAAGGGGCCTTCTTCGTCTGCCACCCACGCTGGAAAAGGTTTGACACCCTGGCATATGCCAAAGAGCGAGACCAGTTTGCCAATTGTACCACTTTCAACCAACTCTTTTGCTTTGCGATGGGCGGGATCCCAGCGCCGCGAATGGTTGACTGAGAGGACGCAATTTGCCTCTCGGCAAGCCTTGACAATGGCGTCCGCGTCGCTCAGGCTCAAGGCCAGCGGCTTTTCGCAGAAAATTCCTTTGGCTCCCGCTGCTACTGCCGCTTCCACAATAGGCCGGTGCAGCCCAGGGTGTGTGGCAATGCAGACAATGTCCAGTTTTTCTTTCGCCAGCATCTCCCCGTAATCCAGATAAAGCGCATCAACACCCCACTGCTTGCCGAACGTGTTCAGGTGTTCACTGCCGCGGCTGGCACCTGCGACCAACTCAGTCTGTGGCAAGACCGCCAATGCACCAGCGTGGGTCACGGGTGTGGGTGGGTCTGTCTCCCATAGAGTACCAATCCGCCCGCAACCGACTAGACCTGCGCGATATGTTGTCATGCTATTTTCTCCACTATGGTTTCTCTAGTGTGATTTCTCTAGTGTGGTTTCTCTGCTATGGTTTTTCTACGAGGGCTGGCTGAGAGTGTATTCAAAGAGTGCTACCCCTTGGGGTGTTTCAGGCAATGGCGGCACTAGGGTTTCAGGATCCATGCGAACCAACCACTGTTCTTGGCGACCCTCTAAATGCACCACGCATCCGGCCCATCCTTCTTCCAGTAGATTACGCCCAAGCCATTCGACGCGTGTTACCTTTGGCGCATCTTGATAGGGATGAAAGAGGGAGAGATAAGCCGTCGCCGCGGCCATTCGCCTGTGGATCAGCACGCCCAATAGGTCAGTCGGCGGGTTCCCAGGTGCGTTGCCCGTGATGGCTTCACCAGGAATTCCCCCGGCCACAAAGAGTTGCAGGCCAACGGGCAGCGGTTGAGTGGCGACTGGCGGCCAATGTACCACAAAATCACCCTGGACAGGCGCGGCCTGTGCATGGCTAATATGCTGGTAGCCCATGCCATCGTCGCT
>CAMPHP010000200.1 GCA_946885925.1 uncultured Litorilinea sp. | reverse complement strand
ATCCAGCGTCTAGAACTGTAAGCCCACGAACGCTCCCCACTCGCTCCAGCAAGCGCGGAATAACAAGGTCATGGTTAAACGAAAAGGTCTCTTCCCGTAGCTGCCGGAGATAGGAAGCATATTGATCGGCAACTTGATCATAGGTGTTCTGATTCACGCCACATTCCCTTCGCTTTTGCCTCTACTCGATCACTCTGGAGAGATAGCACCCACAACCAGCACTCTACCCTACGAAGTGACAGTCTGCTTACTCCGCCCCATCACCCAGAAAAAGACCAACCCGACGGCAATCCACAGCGCGGCGGCTTGAAAGACCACGGTTGGCCCCAGGCTATCATAGAGTGTCCCGCCCAACACCGCACCCGTTGCAGAACCTAGCCCCATCGTCAACCCGGAGAAAAGCCCTTGCGCCGTGGCCCCTGATCCCTTCGGAGTCACCTCGTTGACATACGAAACACCGGCGACCCACAACGCCGAAAAGGTAAGGCCATGCAACAAGTTAATTGGCAACACCAGCCAGACCGGCGGCATCAGCGTATAAGCCAGCAAGCGCACCACATACGCCGCGATCGCCAATAGCAGCAACCCGCGTGCACCTACCTTGCGCAACAGCCAACTAGAGAAGAAAAAGACAGGCATTTCGCTCAAGGTTGCCACAGTCAGCGACAAGCCCATCAACGTTTCACTAGCGCCCAAGTCGGACAAATAGAGAAAGAGATAGTTATGGACAATGCCACTGCCCATGCTGGCAATCAACGCTGTCACCAAGAAAATCATCAACGGGCGATTGCCCATCACTGTACGGATGCCTGCCCCAAAGGGTTGCCCAATCGTGCCACCGCTGACAACCATCCGCGTCGAGACTGCCAGCCCCACAGCCATAAAGAACAAATAGGCGTAGAATGAAAAGCCGAGGCCAAGGCGATCTACCAGCATACCCGCCAGCGCGCCAGCGACACCCCAACCAATCGCGCCCCAAACCCGCTGCCGCCCATAGAGCGCGCTGCGCTCCCCCAACAACTCCATCACACTATTATCAACCAACGGCATCACGGGTGCGGCAAAGAAGGCATAGCCCGCCACAATAGGCAAGAACCACGCCAACTCCGTCGCCCAGGAGAGCAGCGCCACCATGAGCATAGCGCCAAGCACGGTCACGCTCAGCATGGCCCGGTGTTGGCGCGTACTATCCGCCAGCGCCCCCCACAACGGAGCCGCCAGCCAGGTAATAATTGGCGAAATGCCCACCAACAACCCTATCTGTGGCCCACTCAACCCGGCCTGACTATAGTAGAGAACCAAGAAGGGCATTAGGCACGACAATGCGGCATAATAGCAGAAATAGAATGCCTTTGGAGCCAACAGCGCGCGATCCACGCGCCAGCGGGCACGCGCCGGCGTGGTCGTCTCAACAGCCTGTGTCATAACAGATGCAGTATTCTAGAACGTTCAGTTCGTCAAAATCTCGCTTCGAGACAAACCAGCTTACTTTACCGAACGCTCGGCTAAGAGCAGCATGGTTTGCAACAAGGTATTGGCCCCAGCCACCACATCTTCGTCACTGGTCGCTTCCACTGGACAATGACTTCGCCCACCCACGGAGGGTACAAAGATCAAGCCAGTAGGAACTGAAGCTGCCAGCGAATGTGCGTCATGCACAGCCCCGGAAGAAAAGGTCATGTGGCGCAAGTTCAACTTCTCCGCAGCAATGCGAATGGCGAGTTGGATAGCGCTATCCAAGCTGCATGGAGCGAGCTGGGCAGAAGGTGTCAGCGAATGTTCCACCGTCGTCGCGCGCGCTGCCTCAGATGCAGCACGGCGCACCATGCCATCCAACACGGCCAGCGTCGCCTCATCCGCCGCGCGAAACTCTACCATCACCCGCGCCCAGTTGGGTACTACATTAAAGACATTGGGGCCAGATTCAATGCCACCAAAGGTTAACACCGCATTCGGAAAAGTCCGGCAGACCGATTCATGCGCCTGGGTGATAAAGCACGCCGCCGCCACCAACGCATCCGACCGCATATCCATCGGTGTTGTGCCTGCGTGGTCGCTGCGCCCACTAAACGAGACTTCGTAGGAACGACGCCCCACCACCGCATTGATAACGCCAATGGTAGCACCTGCGCGTTCCAAGCGCGGCCCCTGCTCAATGTGCAATTCCAAGAATGCGGCTACCTCTTTCATATCCCGCTTGGCACTCAGGAGACCTTCTTCACTTAGCCCACCGGGCAGCGTTGATCGCATGACAGCGAAATCCTCGGGATAACTCGCCGCCTGGGAGATAAAGCGCACTGCGTCATCCATGTTAAGCTTTCCACACAGCGCGCGGCTCCCCGTAGTCATGCCGCCCAGACGCCCTTCCTCGTCGGTAAAGGCAATCGCTTCCAAATGCACAGGTAGGTGCAACCCTGCCTCGCGCACAGTTCGCAATGCCTCCAGCGCAGCCAGCACCCCAAGCGCGCCATCATAGCGCCCACCGTGTGGAACGGTGTCCAGATGCGAGCCTGCCAGAATTGTGCGTGCCCCGGCAGGGCCACAAGCTAGCCTGGCTGAAAGGTTGGCCGCTCCATCCACGGCGACCGTAAGCCCGGATTCTTCCGCGCGTGCTGCAAAAAAGTCACGAGCAGATCGCTCTGCGGCCGAAAATGGGCGGCGGTCTATCCCGCTTCCCTCGGCAGGCGATAACTCTCCAATTCGTCCTAGTTCTTCAATATCTTGCAGCAGACGTTCTGCATTGATTCGTACCATAATAGTATGTCCACCCTTGCAATCTTATGCCGTGGCAGACCCCTTTGTCGCCCCCCGCAGTACATCTCTACCTTGAGCATGTCTGGACGCTTACCGGCGTCACATTCGATATATATGTACAATAACTGTACGTGATACAGGATAACGTAATATAGGATAACGTATATGGATTAATACGTTGTCAACAATTTGTTGTAACTTCCGCTCTGCAATTGGCCCGGCAAAACTCAACCCAACCTTGTCTTTGTCACTGCCAAACCATTCGCTATGTGGTAAAATCAGAACATTACCCAAACATTTCCAGTATACACGATTTTGCCAACGCAACCGTCATCGTGACAAGCCAAAGTGACACCACAACGGTAGCTAGGGCGGCTCATGTATCTACCAGGTTCTGTTCAACCACAAATGACCGCGGCTCCCCCGCGGCCCAATCCACGATTCCACACCTAATGTTCTATTCCGCAAGAATCTATCTAAAAATGATCAAACCTAAGAGGAGGAACCTTCATGTCCTTTAAGCTCGGCTATGCTACCCTGCGCTGGAAAGCGCCGGACCTAGAAGCATCCTTAGAAGAGCTAAAGCGAGCCGGTTGGGATGGTTGGGAGGGGCGGCTGCCCCTAGATTGGCTTGGCACCCCCGCGCGCATCCGTCGCATCTGTGCCAACACCGATATGCCCCTGATCGTCTATACCGCGCAAGGCTCGCCCGACCAGCGCGACGATGAGGTCGTAGAACGCAACAAGCGGCGCATGGATTTTGCTGCAGAAGTAGGTTGTGACTGCTTCATGTTTATGAATAGCGGCAAGCCGCAAGATCGCCCCGTTACCAACGACGACCTCAAGGCGGCAGCAGAGGGAGCAGAAGCCTGGGCTGAGTATGCAGAGCCCTACGGTTTAGAACTAAGCTACCATATCCACACCAACCTATTGGTAGACTCTGTGGAAGATTGGAAAACCTACATGAGCTACCTAAACAAGGCGAAGCTCTGTATTGATGTCTCTCACGCTCAGTTGTGGGGTTACGATCCAGTGGAGTCCATCCGCGACTTTCAAAGCCAACTCAATTACGTTCATCTCCAAGACTATTCTTCCACTTCGCGCCGCGATGATGGCTACTATCTGCCCGTTTGGGTCGATGTAGGCCAAGGGCGCAACTGTGACTTCCCTGCTATCAAAAATGTGCTAGAGGAGATCAACTTTACACGATGGGTCACTGCTTGCCCTGGCGAACCCATTCCCGGAGCCGAAGACCCGATCAGTGAAGCCAAACGCTCAAAGCGCATGGTAGAGTACCTGCGCGGGCTGGGCTATTAAAGTCTGGTTTGCTGTCCGCATGGAATAAACGATCCTGCAAGCGCCTGTCTATTGCGTTTGCAGGATCATAACTTCGCTTAACTCTGCGTTTGATTTGAATACCGTCCTTGAATCCTCTTAACAGAGTGTGATTCAAGGACGGTATATGCAAATCTAGCCTGACTTCCGCTTAAAAGCCACGCTGCTTGTCAATCACATTCACCGGACGTTCCCCGTTGATGTAGCGCTGCATGTTCTGCAGGAAGAACTCGAAGACCTTGCGCGGGCGATGCTGTGATGCACCCGCGCGATGAGGGGTCAGGATCAAGTTCGGCGCATCCCACAGGGGACTATCCGCAGCGAGTGGCTCCTTCTCCGTCACATCCAACCCAGCACCAGCGATCTGCCCTGCCTTGAGCGCCTCTACCAGTGCGGGTTCGTCGATAATGCCGCCGCGCGTCACATTGATGAGGTATGCGCTAGGCTTCATCAGGGCGAGTTCAGGCGCACCGATCAGATGGTAGGTCTCTTTTGTCAGCGGGCACGCCATCATCACCACGTCGGATCGGCGCAGCAAGTCATGCAGATTCTCCGTGTTCATCGGGCGCAATTCGTCGACAAAAGGCGGCTTTTCCGTCCGTACAGGATCAGTGGCAATCACAGTCATGTCATAGCCCTGGGCGCGCTTGGCAATCTCTACGCCAAAGCCGCCCATGCCAATCACACCCATCGTCGTGCCTGCAATCTCGACCACAGGCGCGGCAGTCCACTTATGCTCTGCCATGTTCTTCACCGATGCAGGAATCTGCCGGGTTAAGGCCAAGAGCAACGCCCACGCATGTTCCCCACCTTGGCTGGCATACAACCCCGCCACATTGGAGATTGCCACTTCCTCGCGCTCGACAATCTCTGGAAACAAGAATTTGTCCATCCCCGTGCTAAAGGATTGGATCCAACGCAGGTTAGGTGCAGCAGCACAAACCGCTGGCGAAAAATGCCCCAATATCGCTTCAACTTGTGGCGCAACCGCCAGCGCGTCGGATTGCTCTGTCACACAGGTAACTGTATGACCATGCCGTGCACCCAGTGCTCGGAACTCCTCAAATTGTTCTGGCTCGAATGGATAATGAACCAAAATGTGCATATACGTTTCTCCGCAGATTGATTGAGTGACAAAAATAGAAAACTTAATTTTGGGATAGACGACCTAGGAAAGAAAGACTGGAGTACAAAGATAGGAGCAAACGGGACTTAATCGCTCCGTCCAGCGTCGGCGCAACCAACGAAGCCGTTCTCGTCCCACCACGAGATCCCCTAAGCACTCAAACCTCGGTTGAGCTTACGGAAGGGGCGGCTTCACCAATGTTACGCTCGACTCAGATCTACTTTTGTTAATGGTTCCGCCCAAATCCAATTAATTTCACTCCGATGCCAAAAGGAGAAGTTTGAGATGAGCGATGTTGCCCCCTTGACTCAACAAGAGATCTCAAGTTCGCTTGCGAACCTGGACCGGTGGTCTGTAAAAGATGGCAAACTCCATGCTGAGTTCCGTTTTGACGACTTTGTGGAAGCGTTCGCCTTCATGACCAAAGTTGCCTTTGCCGCCGAAGCTGCCCAGCATCACCCGGAGTGGCGAAATATCTATAACCGTGTCGTCATTGATCTGGTAACACATGACGCAGGCAATGCCATTAGTCAGCGCGATATCGATTTAGCGCGCAAAATCAATACATTGGTTGATTAAGCTTCGTGCGTTCTTGGATTGAGTAGGGCAGATGCATTGAAAGCCGAGGCTTCAAGGATGGAGAGCACCCTGCCTATATAATGCTAGGTAGACGGATAGTTGTCAAACCTCTACAGTGGCGGCAGATCATTCTAGAGTGTGTATGCAACAAAATCCCAGGCGCATTGCCTGGGATTTTGTTGCGTTTTCAGTTGCATCCGATGAGGTTTCTCGGCTTATACTGCGGCAAGCATCATCACTAATCAGCCTGAACTGAGGGTAGGAACATAGATCGATCAGCCTGGGGTTGTCCATCCGTAGGTAAGTTCGTCTGTTCTGTGCCGACGCCGAAGTAATGGCTCGGATCGCTATCGGTCACATTTGGACCTGTAGGCGGTGTGCCTGTCGCTGTGCCGGTGTTGGCATACTGCCCCAACACAGCAATGCCTGTGGCTCGGAACAACCAGACCTCGGTCAAGTCCAGCAGCGAGTTATTGTTCGTGTCGCCACTGATATAAACAGGGGTCACGCCCGGAACATTGTCGGTCACGGTCACATTGCTCAGCGGCACACCACCTGTAT
>CAMPHP010000199.1 GCA_946885925.1 uncultured Litorilinea sp. | reverse complement strand
GCCTTCACGCGCGCGTTCGCGCCCGGCGAGGACGTCCACCTGGTCGTCAAGTCGATCAACGGCGACCGCGACCCCGAGAACCTCGACCGGCTGCGGCTCGCCGCCGACGGCCACCCGAACGTCCACCTGCTCTCGGACTACCTCTCGGCAGCGGACAAGGAGCGGCTGACCGCCTCCTGCGACGCCTACGTGTCGCTGCACCGCTCGGAGGGCTTCGGGATCGGCATGGCCGAGGCGCTGCTGCACGGCAAGCCGGTGATCGCGACCGCCTACGGCGGCAACGTCGACTTCCTCGACGAGACGACCGGCTACCCCGTCCGCCACCGCCCGGTCGCCGTCGGCGACGGCGCCTGGCCCTACGACCCGACCGCGCACTGGGTCGATCCCGACGTCGACCACGCCGCCGAGACGATGCGCCACGTCGTCGCCAACCCGGCGGAGGCCGCCGAGCGCGCGCGGCGCGGCGCGGACCGGCTGCGCTCGGAGCACTCGCTGGAGGCCGCTGGCAAGCACCTCGCGCGGCGCCTCGAGGCGATCGGCAGCCGTCGCTCCCCTGCTCCGCGGCCGGCCGGCCCGGCGGCGGCCAACGGAACGCCACGCGCGGGAGCCGGGGTCGCCAGGCTGCGCCGGGTCGCGGGCCGGGCGCTGCGCGGCGGTGGCGGCCGCGGCGGCCCAGCGGTCGACCACGGCCCGGCGATCGACGCCGCCGTGCGCGAGGCGCTGGCCGAGCTGCGCCGCGACGGCGCCCTGGCGCAGTCCGCCGACCTGGCCGAGCTGCGCCGGCTGCGCGCGACGCTCGACTCGCTGCGCGCGACCCAGCACGAGACGCAGCGCCAGCTCGACGAGCTGCGCGCGGCAGTCGCGCGCCAGCACGACCAGGCGCGCAAGGCCGAAGCGCTTCTAACCGGTAACAAGATCACGCCTGACATTTGAAATAAAAATGCTATCACGAAGATGCCGCCGACCGTACTCCTAGAAGTGTTAGCGCCGCAGCCGCCAGATCGTTGCTACGTACTTGCGTCCTTTGACTAGATAATCCCACAGGTTAGCGCCGGTCTTGCTCTCACCTGCGCTGCGGGGGACGCAGAGGTAAGGCACTTCATGCAAGGTATAGCCAGCGCGTAGGGAGCGGCCCAGCAAGTCAATACAATACTCGCCATAGTCGCCGTTGAGACGAATGCTTTGTAGTAGAGGCGCACGCGCCGCGATAAAGCCACTGGTATAGTCGTGCATTTGCCTACTAATGAGAGACGTTGCAGCGAAGTTGATGATCCAACTCAGCGTGCGTGCCATCAAACCGTGGGCAATGTCGGCTCCCCCCGCAATCCAACGTGAACCGACTGCCATATCCGCACCGTCTAGAACGGCCTGCACCAAGCGCGGCACATCTGCGGGCGGCATAGAGAGATCACAATCCATCCAGGTTACAATCGCCGCCTGGTGCTCCTCAATGGCGCAGTCGATACCACACTGGATCGCACTGGTCAGCCCCTTTTCACCGATGCGGCGCACCAAAACGACGCGCGTCACCTCTGGCGTGTTATAGCGCGCTGCGACTTCTTCCACAACATCCCCTGTGCCATCGGGCGAATTGTCATCCACGACCAAGATCAAATGGGGCGTGGTCGCATGGGTCAAAATGCCTTCAATTAATGGCCCAATATTCGCACATTCGTTGTAGGTAGGCAGGACAGTGCAGACAAGTGGTTGTGACATAGTTCCTTCGTAGATTACTCGTGTTGGCAATCTGCCGTTATTCCGCAGCGGAGAAATCCGTCAGTCTGTCATTGCGCGCCCTGGGGCGCGCCCCAGGGCGCAGAATGACAGTGTGTGTGCTAGGCTCGCGGCTTGCGAGCTACAGCGCAGAGGCTCAAGCCCAGGGCTAAGTCGGCATGATGAAGCCACTCCGCCTCTTGGCGCAACGCCCATACAGCCACCTGCTGCAACAGATCTTGACGATAGACCCCTGGTTGAAAAGGAATGATCCCCCAGCGTTGGGCCAGCCGCTGTGCCGCCACTGGAGCCGCCAGGATCGCATTGGCATAGGTCAGCCGTTGCACAGTGAAGCCCGCATGGGTCAAGGCTGTATTCAACTCGGCGCGAGTATAACGCCTCCCCGTGTGAAAGGCGATATCATGTGCCCCATAAAGCGACGGATGCGCGCTCACGCGCATCACCAGTGCGCCCCCAGGGCGGAGCAGCCGGTAGGCTTCTGCCAGCGCCGCGGGCAAGTCCACCCCTTGCTGGTCAAAGACATCCATTGCCAGCAAAAGGGCAAAGCAGTTCTCCTGCCACGGTAGCTTGGGCAAGGCTGCTTGTACTAAGGCAATGGGCAGATCGTTTTGCGCGAGGAGACTGCGAGCATGAGCGAGTGCCAGTGAGTGTAAGTCAGCACCACAAACGAGGCGGTCGGCATACTTTTGCTCGAGTTCTACAAGCATTTGCCCTCCCCCACAGCCCACTTCCAGTACCGGTCCATCGGGTAGTGTCACGCTTACCAAGAGCGCAAGTGTGACAAGTTGCATGCCATCCGTCCAGCCAACACCTTCTTCGGCAGAATAGAGCAGCGGCAGCATCGCCGCATTGGTCACAGTATGTTGGGGGTTGGTCTGCTGCTCCTGCTCATTGAAAGATATGTTATTGCTCATATCAACCCCTTCGCTGTCACGATTTAGCATGACAGCTTCAACAGAATAGGTCATTCAACAATCATCACCTGCCCCAGTTCAACCGCTTGACTTGTGCTGGGTAGACGGCTCCCATCCGCACTATAGAGTCCCATACGCAATTGATAGTCACCTGGAGGCAGGTCGGCAGGCAGCACAATTTCATATTCATCCAGCACCCGCCACCCAGGCTGCCACGCTGTCGTAAGCAGGGTGCCGCGACCGGGTTGGCTATCAAAGCCTGCGACGACAGTACCGCTGGAATCGACCACATGACTAAAGATTGTCCAATCCCTGCTGGGTTGAGCCGTCACCTGCCAATGGTACTGGATATAGAGCGAACCGCCTGCATGAATGTCATCAGGCAAGAGATCATAACCTACCAAGCTGATGCCATCCCCTATCACACTTTCCAACGAGATGCGCGGCGCACGCGCCGGAGCCGTACCAGCAGGACGCGTATAGACCTGTGCATAAACTTGGCCTGTCCAATCACGCACTTCGTAATCGACGGTGAGCGCAGGAAAGACGTCGGGCAGCAGCAAGCGGGAGCGGAAATCCTCATGCTCGATGACGACATAGTGTTCAGAAGTCTGGTTCTCACCCGCGGTCAACGGCAAGATATAGCGCCCATCATAGCGAATGGGCCGAGGTGGAACCGTACTGGTCTCCTCGCCTAGTTGGTCGCGCCAGGCAAACGCGAGCGTAGCATGGTTGTATCCTTGCGGTGATACATAGATAGGATTGCCGTTTTGCTGGTCAGCCACCCACTGCCCCAGATCCCACAAGCCAACATCAAGGGCATAGAAAAGATCGGGCAGATTGGCCCAGCGTACAAAGTATTCTTGTGCACTGGTAATCGTGCCCGCCACCAAGAGCAAGACTGCAACCACCGGCCCCAGGAAACGCAGAATAGGCATCTTGAAAGCTTTCACTGCTTGCCAGATGGCATCTACTCCCAACCCACAGAGCAGAGCCGTTGGCGCGGCTGCGCCCAAAACACGGTGAAAGTGGGGGGCGTCTTCGGTGATCATTCCCGGCAAGAGTAGCCCCACCCAACCGATCAAAACTATCATCATGACGGGACGACGGATGCGCCAGAGTGCCAGAGCTAGCCCTAGGTAAAACGGGATGGCTTGCCAAATGTTTAGTGCAGGAGCACCGGGGAGATTGCGCCGCGGGTCGAGGTCGCCCGGATTGCCAAAGGGGCCAAACATTTTGAGCGTCGCCCACAGTGCATTGCCCACGGTGCTATCGCCGGGACTTGTGGTTTGGCCGACAATGGTGAGTTGGGCAGGACGAGCCAAGAGCAGATCGGGGTGCTGGAGAAAAAAGAGGGCTAGCGGCAGCACAACCACCACAGAAATCACACCCGCCAGCACCAATCCTCTCCAACGGCGAGAACGCTCAGCAATGCCAGCGCGCTCGCTCCAGAGCAAATAGAGGGCAGAGAGGGCGATCAGGAAGGGAATCACCCAAGCACCCTGATAGGTATACATTGATACCCCCAGCGCAAGCCCCAGACCACCATAGGCCCACCATGCCCCTGTTCGCCAAGCACGCAACAAGAGCCATACAGCCAACGCCCAGAACAAGGGGACGTAGACTGGCTCGATGCCCATGCGACTAAAGTGGAGATGCCAGCGCAGCCCGGCTAAACTTGCCGCGGCCAACCAGGGGAATATGGGCGAGAGAAAATTGGGTGCATGCCGCCGCATCTCTTGGCCCAATAGCCAGAGCACGCCCACACCCAGCACACCAAAGATAGCGGAGGTGACACGCATGGCGGTTGGCCCTGCCTCACCTCCGAACCACTCTGCAATTGCAAAGGTTAGCGCATTGGCATAGGCATTAAAGGGTGGAACGCCAAAATTACCAGTGAGAAAGACGGGGCGATAGGTGGGATCAATCGTAATCTTCCAGGCTTCCAAGCCCTCGAAGGATTCATCGAAGTGGAAACCTGGTGGAATACGGTCGATCTGCCAAAGGCGCAAGAGCGCGGCCAACAGCAAAATGCCAAACAGCGCCGCTCCATAGAGCCAAGAAGAGCCTCTCCAGCGTGACATAGCGCGGATTATAGCACAGGGCTAGACGCTGGAGAGATTGGCGTCAGGCTTGGATGCGCTTTTGTGCTAGATTGAACGAGCGTAGCGGTTTGACCAACGCCGCACACGGCGGGCTGTGAGCAGCGCCAGCAGACGAAATTGGCGCTGCTTGAGGTAAACAATGCTAGCCAACAAGCCAGCAATGCCCCATTTGACCAGGACCCACTCTGGGGCTGTGTTCGCTGTCCACTGGCCCAACGTATTGGCAAAAAAGAGTCCCAAGCCGCGTCCGGCTACCGCAGCAATCAGCAGGGTTCGCAGTGACATGGACGAAAGTCCCGCCACATAAAAGACTAGATCTGGCACGGGAAAGAGAAAGAGCAGCCACCAGGTAAAGCCTGAGCGCATCCGCATTTTCTTTTCCCATACCGTTAACTGTGCGGGATCAAAGAAGCGTTCCAAGAGTGGACGGCCAAAGCGCCGTGCTAGCCCGATGGCTAATCCTGCACCCACCACCAGCCCGACAAGGCTATAGAGCAATCCCAGGAATGCTCCAAACAGATAGCCGCCCATGATCCCCAAGAACTGACCCGGTAGCGGTGCGACCAAAATCTGCAACGAAAAGACACCGATATAAACCAGGGGTGACAAGGGACCAAAGGTAAGAATCCAGCTACGCAATTCTTCGGCTTGGACCATCAAATCGGCAACAGGTTCGCTGAGCCACCAGAGCAAAGGTGCCAACAGCAAAGCCCCCCCCACCAGCAGCCACAACTCGCGCCGCCTGAACAACGCGATAAGACGCAGTGACCACGGCATAGGAACTTTCGACACTTTGGTCGTCATTAGCTCAACAATTCTAGTCGGCTCAGGGAGCATTGACATTTTTTGATAGAACACTCAGTAAAACTATAAATACGAATCCACGCTCACCATTGAGCATCCTCGATGAGCTAGCATCTTATTGATTTCGCCCATCTGTTTGGATCAGGATTCATTATAGGTAATAACACGACAAAGCTGGGCAAGTCGCGTTATAAGACATTTGTACCATGCATAGGACATTTGTAGTATAACGCGCGCCGCCAAGTTTCTCTACATGCCAAAAAAGGAAGACAGGGCTTATCAAAAGTTCGGCATGACAAACCCTAAGAGTGAAGATGGCTGTAGATCACACCGCTTTCTTGCCCTGTTCCTTATCCCGGAGTGGGCAATGCGGCCTCTAGCAGCCCGCTAGAAAGCGATGGATCTTGCAGATCGTCAACGATTGCCTGGGCAATGGCGGTCATGGCGTTTTGGTGCAAGGCGGCTTGGGCCAGGTCATCCTGGCATGTAGCAAGCGCAAGAAATTCTGCGTGTATCTCCCAGTGCAGCCGGGGCCGTGTGATGAGTTCAGCTTTGCGCTCTGCCTCTTCCAACTCCAGCTTTGCCTGCTCGAATTGCCCCAACAGCCGGTAGGCTGCGCCCCGCCAACGATGCACCTGGACATGCAGTTCAGCCAGCCCGCCTACCTGGCACATCTTTTCTAGCACTTGGGCATAATAGAGCGTGTGTTCAGCTTCACCGCGCAGAATTCCAGCCTCCATCAATCCTTCGAGTGCGCGTACCGCATGGAAGCGCACGTAGTCATCCATTGCTACAGCAA
>CAMPHP010000198.1 GCA_946885925.1 uncultured Litorilinea sp. | reverse complement strand
TATAGTGATGCTGTATAGTGGAAGCCAAGAGGCAACCGAATAATTTGACATAGTAGAGTAGCCGCGCCTATAATGGCGTTTTGAATATTCTGATCGAAGATTCTAAAACGATTGACGCTTATACTAGCGCCATAATGGTCGCTGGCTTGTGCATGGGGACATGAAGAAGGGAGTGGAACAATGCCAAAGAGGACATGGCAACCGAAGGTGCGGAAACGTCTGAAGACCCACGGGTTTCGTGTGCGAATGCGTACTCCTGGTGGGCGCAACGTGCTGAAGCGCCGCCGTCTACGAGGCCGCGCACAACTTGCAGTCAAGCTGACAACCCGCAAGTCGATTTAACAGCGTACAAAACGGGTATCGTAGGGTGTAAACCCCACACCACCCACAAGTCTTATACGTTGCTCTTATACACTGACTGAAAGATGTCATTCCTGGGTGAAACAACGCTTCCGAGTTCGCAAAAACGAAAGATTCCAAGAGATACGTAAACTTGGACGATCTTACACAAATGAACTCTTGGTTTTGTGTCTCCTTCCCAATGATTTACCTTATAGCCGTTGTGGTTTTTCGGTAAGTAGTAGAATTGGGAACGCTGTAACTCGTAACCGGATCAAGCGCCGGTTACGTGAAGCGATGCGGCTGCGAATGGATATGATTAAACCCGGATGGGATTTGGTCTTTATTGCTCGACATCCAATTCGCAGTGCGGATTATCAGGACATGGATGCCGCATGTGCCCGCCTCCTTCGGCGGGCGCATTTGTTCCGTGCCTCGGTCGAAGAGAATGTACAGGACAAGCCGGAAAGCTAATTTGCGTCCTCTACAGTGTTAATTGATATGTGTTAATTGGTGTCTATAATTGTGTATGCGCGAGGGCGCACTATAAATAAACTCTGTAAACAAACTAAAGATATGATTGATGTAGGTAGTTGTAGGGAATAGTGCAGCAAGGTATCATGAAAACAGTTATGCAAACCTCAGTCATGCAGACCATCGTGCTGGCACTCATTCGTTCTTATCAGCGTTTTTTGTCGCCCCTATTGGGTAGCAATTGCAGGTATTACCCAACCTGTTCACGCTATACTTACGAAGCAATCGAGAAGTATGGTGTGGGTAAAGGTGGGTGGATGGGAATCAAGCGTATTATGCGCTGTCATCCCTGGCACCCAGGTGGCTTTGATCCAGTACCCTAACATGGCCCGTTGACTCTCCCACTTACAGATCCCACTTACAGAAAATAGCTTGGGATCAGCTAAAATAGGGATGTTCAATAAGGATATTTTAATAAGTAACCATGTCTTATGAAATTTTGAAATACGTGAATGACCGCCCAATCGACGACTCTTCGCTTCCAAAGTTAAGTCGCCGTTGGCGTTTTTAGGAGAATAGACCAACGTGAGACAGAAAAGACTTTTGGTGCTGCTGGTGGTGATCCTTTCCGCGTTTTTGCTTAGCGGTTGTGGTGTCAATCCCCAAGGCGTCGATATTATGACTACCCCCCCCGATGGCTTATGGCAGCAGTTGGTTGTGTGGCCGCTTGGTCGCGCTCTCATCTGGCTGGATGGTTGGTTGCAGTCGCTAGGAGTCCCCTATCACTGGGGCTTCGCCATCATCCTCTTTACCGTGATCGTCAAGATCGTGACCTTCCCGCTAACCATCTCGCAAATGCGCGGTATGCAAGCGCAAAAAGATCTGCAACCCAAAATTCAGGAGTTGCAGAAGAAGTATGGCAAGGATCGCGAGAAGATCTCCCAAGAGCAGATGAAGCTCTACCAGGAAGCAGGGGTTAACCCGCTAAGTGGCTGTCTGCCCTTGCTCATCCAAATGCCGATTCTATTTGGCCTCTATGCTGCCCTGGTTGCCATCGGGCCGCATCTTGCCAATGCAAGCTTCTTTTGGATTCCGGACCTAGCCTTTCCCAGCTATTCGCAAGGGATGTCCTGGTTGACCGAAGCGTTTCAAAACGGCGACTGGTCAACATTAATTTCCTATCTCATCCTGCCGGTCTTGCTCATGATCACGCAGTTCATCATGCAAAAGTGGATGACACCCGCTATGCCGCAACAAGGCGACAGTGACAATCCTACGGCAGGCATGACCAAACAGTTGACCTACATGATGACCTTCATGTTTGGCTTCTTTACGCTTCAAGTACCCGCCGGTCTAACGCTGTACTGGGTCACGAGCAACTTGCTTCAAATGCTGCAACAGTGGCTCATTACCAGCGATCGTTTTGGACTTGGCAAACCGACGCCCAAACTAGCCGTGGCAACGGCAACAGCGGGCAACGGTAATAGTAGCAGCGGTGGCAGTAGCAGCAGTGGCAGTACATCGTCTAAACCCACGGTCGTTACGCCAACCGCCTTGCCCGATTCCAAAACAGCAGAAGGTAATGGCAGCAGTTCAAATGATTCGGCAGTTAAAGCCAAAGAGGCGCGCCGCCGCCGTGCGAAACGGAGATAACGAACAATATGGCAGACAGCGGACAAGAATTTACTGGACGCAATGTGGATGAAGCGATTGCTGAAGGACTTGCCAAGCTAGGACTGCGTAATGATCAAGCTGAGATCGAAATTCTCAGTCGTGGCAGCCGGGGTATCTTCGGATTGGGCAGCGAACCAGCGCGTGTCCGCATCAGCCGCCGCGCCACACCCACTGCCACGGCGGAGTCTAAACCGGCCCAGCCTTCAACACCAGCACGGCCGCAGCCTGAACCAACTCAGGCTGCGGCTGCCTCTAAACCAGCAGCGATTGAACCCACTACACCACCGCCTGCTGCTGAACCGGAGCCAACGGCCCCGGCCGCCACACCACCGGCACCTGTTGCAGAGAGCCGCCCGCGCGTCAGCAATTTGCTCGACGACGAGGGTGATGACTACGAGCAACGCGAGAGCACAAGCCAAGTTGAGCCAGTTAGCGACGAAGAACTGACAGCGATGGCGGTTGAGATGCTAAACCAATTGGTTCATCATATGGGCTTTACGGCTCAAGTCAGCGCCGAGTGGCATGAGGCTGACGACAATGGAGAGCGCTATCTCCTCCTAGATATTCACGGGCAAGATGTAAGCCCACTCATTGGTCGCCGTGGCGAAACATTGGCGAGCATTCAATATCTAGTACGCCTGATGATCAACCAACGCATTAAGCGCTGGAAGAACATTGTCGTAGATGTCGAACAATACAAAGAGCGACGTGTGAATCAATTGACCCAACTCGCCAAACGCATGGCCGATCAAGTCACTGAATCGGGACGGGCAGTCTCTTTAGAACCAATGCCCGCCAATGAACGGCGTATTGTCCATCTCGCCCTGCGTGATCACCCGACGGTTTACACCCAAAGTTCAGGTGAGGGCGACCGTCGTAAAGTCCACATTGTTGCCAGGGGTTAGCTGGTCGCCAAGAGCTAAGTGCCGGAGCTATTGACTCTGTACGTTTATCGCCCCGCCCAACCCAGGGCGGGGCGTTTCACTTTAGTTGACAATTTTTAGTTGGAAATTTCTACTGGATACCTTCTACTTGATAAACTTCGAGTTTGCTGGTGATTTTTCATTTTACTTTGACCAAGGGTGATAGACATGCTACAATCGCAACCGGTGGACGCAGACCAAGGCCAACCTGATATCTTGCTCATCGGGCATGTAACATCTGATCTAGAGAGTGCTGATCCCAATAGCGCCTATCGGGTGGGGGGAACCGTCAGCTTTGCCGCAGTGACTGCCATGCGGCTTGGACGTCGACCTACCGTTATCACACGCGCCGCTGCCACCACCGACCTATCGGAACTACCAGCGGATTTGGAGCTTCATGTTCTGCCCTCGCCAACGACAACGACCTTTGCCAATCTCTACACGGAACAGGGCCGCGTTCAATATTGCTATGCCCAGGCGCTGCCCATCACGGCAGACGACATCCCGCTAACATGGCGTCGCCCGCAAGCTGTATTGTTGGGCCCCTTGGTCAACGAGATCACCTCTGATGTGGCATCCATCTTTCATACCGACAGCCTAGTCGCCGCCGTACCCCAAGGATGGATGAGGCAATGGGATGAGAACGGGCGTGTCCACGCTAAGCCGTGGGAAAATGCAGAGGCCATTTTGCCTCATCTCACGGTTCTGGTGCTTTCGTTGGAGGATATTGACCAGGATTTGAGCCGGTTGGATCCCTGGTTTTCCCATGTAGGATTGATTGTTTTGACCGAATACCGCGATGGCAGCACAATCTACCAGCGTCAAGCGGATGGCAGCATTGTCCAGATCAAGATCCCGCCGCGGCCAGCCAACGAAGTTGACCCAACGGGCGCTGGCGATGTCTTTGCGACTGCCTTTGTGATCCGGCTACAAGAGATTGGTGATCCCTTGCAAGCCGCACGCTTTGCCAACATCACGGCGTCAATCAGCGTGGAACACCCCGGCGTCACTGGCATTCCCACTCGTGCCCAAGTGTTGGCCTATATGGCTGCCCACCCGGTAGAATATGAGCCAACGGAATATGAGATGATGGAATCTGGTTCGGCAGCATGAACCAGTTCGCAGCAGTGTGTAGGAGTCAGATTGTGAGCATCGCTTAATCTATGACCGCGCGTATATTTGTTTTTGCCAATCAAAAGGGTGGGGTCGCCAAGACCACCACAACCGTCAACCTGGGTGCTTATCTAGCCGCCGCCGGACGACGTGTACTCGTGGTCGATACCGATCCTCAAGGCAACGCCACCACAAGTCTAGGTGTGGATCCGCGCACGGTGGATCTCAGCCTCTATAACGTGCTGATTGAGCAAATGCCAATCCAAAAGGTCATTACCATCACCGACCGGGTCGGGCTAGATGTTGTCCCTTCGACCACAGATTTGGCAGGGGCCGAAGTTGAAATGGCGCGGCTCATGGCACGCGAAAGACTGTTGGAGCGCGCCTTGCGTCCTATCTTGTCTCTCTATGACTATATTCTGATTGACGAACCACCCAGCCTCGGCTTGCTGACGATCAACGGGCTCACCGCGGCAACGGACGGTGTCATCATTCCCGTTCAATGTGAATATCTGGCGCTGGAAGGCTTGAGCCTGCTCCTGCAAACCATCCAGCAAGTCCATGATGTGCTCAATGAACGGTTAGCGATTGCTGGCGTAGTCTTAACCATGTACGACAGCCGCACCAATTTGGGCCAACAGGTGGTTCAAGAAGTGCGCGACTTCTTTCCTGATCAAGTATTCCAGACCATTATTCCGCGCAATGTGCGTTTGAGTGAAGCGCCTAGCTATGGCAAAACCATCCTGAGCTATGCGCCCACAAGCGCCGGGGCATTGGCCTATCAATCTCTGGCTCAAGAGTTTATGACGCGTGCCGAAAACCCATCGGCAAGTTTAGTCAAAGCCTAACCCACAGGTGCAAGACGGGGAGGAACTCATGACAAACGGCAACAGCGGTACTTCTATGGCTAGCTCAAATCCCGCCAACAAACGGCGTGGCTTGGGACGCGGTTTGGGCGCACTCATTGTAGATACCCAGACAACGCCACCCCCCGCTTTTGAAGAAACAACCAATGCAGATGAAGATACAGCCGCAATCCAACCGAACGCAGCAGAACTCGCCTTTGATGCTCATGAATTAACCACTGATGGCATGAAGGAAGGCGTGCGTCAAATTCCGCTTGACCAAATCTCCCCCAACCCGCAACAGCCACGCAGCCAGTTTGACCCTGCCGCGCTTGAGGAATTAGCTGCATCCATTCGCACACACGGCATTCTCCAACCGCTTATTGTCACCAGCAACCCGCACCAACCCAATAGCTATTGGCTCATTGCGGGCGAACGACGATGGCGCGCGGCACGGTTGGCATTGCTAGAGACAGTCCCGACCATTGTACGTGAAGCATCACCACTCCAACTGGTGGAATGGGCATTGGTAGAGAATCTTCAGCGCTCGGATCTCAATCCGCTCGAAGAAGCAGCAGCCTATCAAGTCCTCGTAGACACGTTTACAATGACCCAAGCCGAAATCGGACAACGTGTGGGCAAGAGCCGTGCCGCAGTCGCCAATACATTGCGCCTGCTTGGGCTTCCGCGTGAAATCCAAGAGGCGCTGATGGATGGCCGCTTGAGCGCGGGCCATGGTCGAGCGTTGCTTGCTCTGCCCGACCAAGAAGCCATGAAGGTGGCCGTTGAGCAAATCTATGCCCGCGGGCTGAGTGTGCGCCAGACTGAGGAATTGGTCAAACAAATGCTCATGAAGTCGGCACAAGAGGCTGAAGCCGAAGAACCCCAAGTGGACGAGAAGGCGGAACCCGAATATGATAGCCAGCTCGCGCATATGGAAAACCACTTCCGCTCGGTACTCGGCACTCGTGTCAACCTGAGCCGCAACCGCGATGGCAGCGGGCG